>NZ_JAAGNB010000831.1:0-8929 GCF_010550475.1 Amycolatopsis sp. SID8362 | reverse complement strand
GCGGTCGCCCGCGCGCTCGCGGCCGGGGAACTGGCCGAGGTCCCGGTGGCGGGCACCCCGCTGCGGCGACCGTGGCACGTGGTCACCCACCGGCGGGCCCCGCGCAGTGTGGGGCTCCTCGTCGGCCACCTGCTCACCGCGGAAGAAGGCTGGCGGCCCCCGCGGAATTCCCCCACCGGTTCCACCCGCCGGGGGAGCTGACTGGGCCGGCACCCGCCCTACGCTCTCTCGGAAGGTCTTCGAGAGGAGGGGTCCGTGGAGGACGCACGCCCCGGCAGGCCGGCGCCGGACCGCAACCTCGCCATGGATCTGGTGCGCGTCACCGAATCCGCGGCGATGGCGGCCGGACGCTGGGTGGGCCGCAACGACAAGAACGGCGCCGACCGGGCCGCGGTCGACGCGATGCGGGCCCTCACCGGCACGCTGGCGATCCGCGGTGTCGTGGTGATCGGCGAGGGTGAGAAGGACGAAGCACCGATGCTCTACAACGGCGAAGAGATCGGGGACGGCACCGGCCCGGCCTACGACGTCGCCGTGGACCCGATCGACGGAACCACCTTGACGGCCAAGGGAATGGGCAACGCGATTTCGGTGCTCGCGGCCAGCCCGCGTGGCTCGATGTTCGACCCGTCGGCCGTGTTCTACATGGACAAGCTGGTCACCGGGCCCGACGCGGCGGACGCCGTGGACATCGAGGCGCCGGTCGAGCACAACGTGCGGGTCGTGGCCAAGGCCAAGGGGATCGACCCGGAGGACGTCACGGTATGCCTCCTCGACCGGCCGCGGCACGCCGACCTGGCCCGGGACGTGCGCGCGGCGGGCGCGAGGATCAAGCTCGTCTCCGACGGCGACGTCGCGGGCGCGGTGATGGCCGCCCGTGACGGCACCGGCGTCGACCTGCTGCTGGGCATCGGCGGCACGCCGGAAGGCGTGGTGACGGCGTGTGCCATCAAATGCCTCGGCGGGGTGATCCAGGCCCGGCTGGCCCCGCGAAACGAGGAGGAACGCGAGCGTGCGCTGGCCGCCGGGCACGACCTCGGGCGGGTGCTCACCACCGCGGAACTCGTGTCCGGGGAAGAAGCGTTCTTCGTCGCCACCGGGGTCACCGACGGCGACCTGCTGCGCGGCGTCCGGTACGGCCCGCGCCGCGCGACCACCGAGTCGCTGGTGATGCGGGCCCGCAGCGGCACGGTGCGCTACGTGATCAGCGAACACAAGCTCGACCGGCTCGGAACCTACAGCTCGGTCGAGTACACCCACCACGACGTGACACGGGAGTCCGGAACGTGACCCGATCGAGTGAGCTCAGCGCTGTCGCGGCGACGCTGGTCGCCGGGGGAAAGGGCATCCTGGCAGCCGACGAAAGCATCGGCACCATGAACCGCAGGCTGGAGAACGCCGGGGTCGCGCCGACCGTGGAGCACCGCCGGACCTACCGGGAACTGCTCGCCACCACGCCCGGCCTGGCCGACGGCGTCAGCGGGATCATCCTGTGCGACGAGACCTTCCGCCAGTCCACCTCGGACGGTGAGACGTTCCCCCGGTCCCTGTCGGTGCGGCGGATCCTGACCGGCGTCAAGGTCGACACCGGCGCGAAACCACTCGCGGGCGCGCCGGGGGAGACCGTGACCGAAGGCCTCGACGGCCTGCGCGAGCGGCTGGCCGAGTACCGCGAACTCGGCGCCGCGTTCGCCAAATGGCGGGCCGTGCTGGTGATCGGCGACGGCAAGCCCGGGTTCCGGGCCCGGCAGGCGAACGCGCACGCGATGGCGCGGTACGCGGCCCTGTGCCAGGAGGCCGGCATCGTGCCGATCGTCGAGCCCGAGGTGCTGATGGCGGGCGACCACTCCGCCGCGGCGTGCGCGGCCGCCACCGCGGTGACGTTGCGGGACTTCTTCGCCGAACTGGAGGACGCCGGGGTGGCGCTCGACGGCATCGTGCTCAAGCCGAACATGGTCGTCCCGGGCGAGGACTCCGGCGAGGTCGCCACACCGGACCAGGTGGCGAGTGCCACCGTCGGCACGCTGCGCACCGTCGTGCCCGCGAAGGTCGCCGGCGTCGCGTTCCTGTCCGGCGGCCAGCCCGCGGCCGCGGCGTCGGCGAACCTGGCCGCGATGCAGCAGCTCGCGACGCCGTGGCCGCTGACGTTCTCGTTCGGCCGGGCGCTGGTCGATCCCGCGCTCGCCGCCTGGAGGGGCGATCCGGAGCAGGTCGCCGCCGGCCAGCGCGCGCTGGCCCACCGGGTGCGGTGCAATTCGGCCGCGCTGCAGGGGGTGTACGACGAGGCGGTCGAAGACGGCCGTGTCCCGGCCTGACCGGTGGGAGGCCGTCGTCTTCGACGTCGACGGGACCCTGGTGGACAGTGAGCGGGACGGTCACCGGGTGGCGTTCAACCTGGCGTTCGAGGCGTTCGGCCTGCCCTACCGCTGGGACGTCAAGGACTACGGTCGCTGGCTGGCCGTCGCCGGCGGGCGGCAGCGGTTCGAGGCGTTCCTGGTAAGCCGTGGTCACGACCGCGCGAACGCCGCCGCACTGGCTGCCCGGGTACACGCGCACAAGACCGCGGTGATGAGTGATCTTGTCCGCGCGGGCGTTGTTCCCGCGCGCTCCGGGGTGCCGGAGCTGCTGGCCGAGCTGACCGAGCTGGGTGTCCGGCTGGCGGTCGCCACGACCGGGACCCGGGCCTGGGTCGAACCGCTGCTCGAGCGGCTGTTCGGGCGTTCGACGTTCGAGCTGGTGGTGACCGGCTCGGAGATCCGCGCGCTCAAACCCGATCCGGCAGTGTACCGGGAGGTCGTCCGGTCACTCGGGGTGCCGGCGGAGCACGCCGTCGCGGTGGAGGACTCGCGCAACGGGCTGGAAGCGGCTGTCGCCGCCGGGCTGTCCTGTGTCGTGGTCACCAACGAGTACACGATCGGGCACGACTTTCCCGAGGCGGCGGCGGTCTACGGCGGGTTCGCCGAATGCCGCGCCGACCGGACCGGACCGTTGCGCGCCGGCCTGGTCAGGGTGCCGGGACCCGGGCGGTGACGGTGGTGCCCTGACCCGGCCGGGAGACCACCTCCAGGTGCCCGCCGATCAGCTCGGCGCGTTCGGCCATGCTCGTCATGCCGTAGCCGCCCGCGGCCGGGTCTTCGCCGAAGGACCGGCCCTCCCGGTGGAAGCCCCGGCCGTTGTCGGTGATGCTGAGCCGGATTTCGTCGTCCTCGCGGTGCAGGCGCAGGCCCGCGCTGCGGGTGCCGGCGTGCTTGATGACGTTCTGCAGGGCCTCCTGGGCGATCCGGTACAGCGCGATCTCCGCGTGTTCGGGCAGCGGGCAGTCCTCGACGTCCACCACGACCTCCAGCGGGTCGACCGACCGCGCCAGGCTCGCCAGGCTGTCGGCCAGCCCGAGGTCGTCGAGCACCGGCGGGCGCAGGCCGTTGATCGCCGCGCGGGCTTCGTCGAACGTGAGATCGGCCAGCGTCCGCGCGCGGGCCAGCTGCATGGCCGCGAACTCGGTCTGCTCGGTCAGTGCCGCCCCGGCCGCGTCGAGGTGCAGGCGCAGGCTGACCAGCCGCTGCATGATGCCGTCGTGGATGTCCGCGGCCAGCCGCTGCCGCTCCACCTCCTGCGCGCCGATCACCTGCTCGGTGAACCGTTCGTGCGCGCGTTCCCTGGCGGCCAGCCGCCGGTGCAGCCGCGCCTGGTGGACGGCGCCGGCGAGCAAAGAGCCGATGGACGTCAGCAGCCGGACGTCGCGGTCGGTGAATTCGCGGCGCGCCCGCGTGTGCACGTTGAGGACGCCGACCAGCCCGCTCGGCTTGCTGGCCATCGGCACCGAGGCCATCGACGTGTAGTCCTCGCCGCGGAGTTCGGGGAAGTACCGGTAGCGCGGGTCGCGCTCCTTGTTCTCCACGAGCACGACCGGTTCGCCGTGGCCCGCGACCCATCCGGTGACGCCCTCGCCGAGCGGCAGCCGCACCTTGCCGACCTGCGCGTCGAACGGCGCGGTCGCACCGGCCAGGGTGAGCGACCGGTCGGTGTCGTCCAGCACGTGCACGAAGCAGACGTCGGCGCTGGTCGCGGTCACGATCAGCGGGGCCACCTTGGCCGCGAGCGCGGTCAGCTCCGGCCCGGTGGAACTCGCTTCGATGATGCCGACCAGCAACGCGTTTTCCCGCTCCAGATCGGCGAAACCCAGTCCGTGGCTCACCGGAATATCCCTTCCCGCAGGGCGGCGGCGACGGCGCCGGCCCGGTCGTTCACCTCGAGCTTGCGGAAGACGGCCCGCAGGTGGCTCTTGATGGTTTCCTCGCCCAGTACCAGCTTGGCCGCGATCGCCCGGTTGGAGAGGCCCGCCACGAGCAGCCCGAGGACCTCGCTTTCGCGCTGCGTCAGGCTCAGGTGCGCGCCCGGCCAGAACTCGCCGGACTGCAGGCGCGCCGCCGAGGCCGCGACCCGCCCGGCCATCGTGGTGTCGACTACGGTCTCCCCGGCGGCGACCAGCTCGAGCTGCCGCACCAGGCCCTCACCGTCGACGGACTTGAGCAGGTAGCCCACCGCTCCCGCGCGCAGGGCCTGGAACAGGTACTGCTCGTCGTCGTAGGCGCTCAGCAGCAGCACTTTCCGGTGCGGCGCCAGCTCGATCAGCCGGCGGCACAGGTCGAGCCCGCTCATCGAGCCGCGCAACCGGACGTCGGACAGCACGATGTCGGGGTCGAGACTGGCCACCAGCGGCAGCGCGTCGTCCGCGTTGAGCGCGTCGCCGACCACGCGTACCCGGCCGGCGAACCGGCCCAGGACCGCTTTCAGCCCTTCGAGCACCATTGCGTGATCGTCGATGATCACCAGGCGCAGCGGCCGGCGGGTATTCATGGTCTCACCTTAATCGGTGTGGGCCGGAATCAGGCCGGTTCGGGTGCGGACAGGGTGTCCGCGGCCTCTCAGGCCTGCTGTCGTTTGACCTGGGCGACGACAAGGTTGGTGCTGGTCAGGGCGGTTCGGCAGTGACTGGCTCGAAGCTCGCATCGGTACCGCCCGGCACCCTCCGTCGGGTGTCCTGATGGGCACCCGTTTGTGGTGATCAGGTTGCCCGTCCGATCGCAGCCGGGTCGCTCGATCCGGTGAATACTGTCGGCGACCGCTTCCGTGTGCGCAGGGAGGATGCCGATGGCCGACTGAGCACGGTCGTCGTGCGGGCAGTCAACGTCTTCAAGGCGAGGGTTCGCCGATGCAACACAAATCGTCTCCGTGATGAGAAGCCGGCCTGGGAGGGTGGATATGGTGTACTCCGGTGACAGCGCCAATGTGGACGATTCCATGTTGTGGCTGGTGCGGGCCATGGCTCAATGGCTTGCCGGGGATACGGACGAAAGCAGCGACGAGGCTCGAAGGGTTGCCGTCGCCGAAACGCGGTGGCAAGAACTGGCCGCCTCTCCGGTTGAACTGTTGAAACAGGGTGACGTGCCGGAAGAGTCCACGGCGACCGGAATGTGGTACGGCGGCCTGTTCCCGTATCTCTATGCGATGTCCGACGCCGGCCGTTTGGAGGCTGTCGGTCAGTCGATGGAATCTGTCACGGTGTGCGCGGCGCTGGCTCAGTGGTATGAGTCCGACTGGTACGTGGCGAGTGTTGCCGGTCAGGCTGGTGGGGGCGAAAGCGTCGAGGGGCAAGCGCCTGGAACCTCGCCGCCCATCACCTATGACGAGGCCCGTGAGCTTTACGATGAAGTGGTTCCGAAACTCATGGCGATGGACCCGGAACTCGCCGAGGCCATCAAGACTGACGAGTACGTCCGCGCGAAAATTCTTCAGAGGATCATGGAGATGGCGCGTGAGGTCGATTAGCTCGCTTCGAGACAGAAAGGGGGAATCGTATGCCTCCGAAGAAAGGACGAAAATTTGAAGTGGATGTTCAGGAGTTGCATAAGAAAGTTATCGAGGATCTTCGTTGGACGGTGGATGACCATAAGCTCACCTATGGTTGTCAGCTGACGAGATCGGAATTGGGCAACCTTGACTCGTTCATGAGTTACATCAACCGAGAAGGAGTTCACCCAAAGAAGGCCTCCGAGGAATTGGGTGATATGAAATATACTGTCCTGAGTGATAAGACGGGTCAGTGTGAAATCCGACTGTCGGGTAAAAATCGAGCTTCATTTATCCGTGTGGATGAAACTCGCACGGTCGAAATGCGGCAAGCGGGCGGGCACGTCTGACCCCGCGCGTGTGGAAATTTTCTCGCTGTCAGCGGTGGTATGACCGACTGCTCCGGCGCCGCCCAGCAGGCCTGATCAGGCCATGAACCTGCCCTGGGCCGTACGGCCGAGTGCGCCTTCGAGGCGCACAGATGGCGGAGCTGAATGAAGCGCACGTCGGCCTGACCTCTCGGCCAGGCGCTCCTTCGATCGTCACGAGCACGCTCCTTGACCTCGTGCGGGCCGAACCGCGAACTCCCCCGCCGATTACCTCGCAAGGGGGGATCGGGACGCGGGAGCCGGCCTTAGTTTCGGTTGCCGACGATGAGGAGGTCAGAACATGCAGCCGACCGCACCGCGGCCGAGCATTGTCGCGTCGATCCTGCCCGCCGACTTCTCGCGTCTCGGGGAAGAATGCGCCGCGCTGGAAGCGGCGGGCGTCGACCGCGTCCACTGGGATGTGATGGATGGCAGCTTCGTGCCGAACCTGACCGTGGGGCCGGACGTGATCGCCTGCGTGCGGCAGCGGGTGCGGCTGGGGTTCGAGGCGCACCTGATGGTGGAGCGCCCGGAGCCGATGCTCGGCCGCTGGGCCGCCGCGGGGTGCGAGACGGCGATCGTGCACGCCGAGGCGTGCGCGCACCTCCACCGCACGCTGGCGACGATCCGTGAACTGGGTATGCGGGCCGGCGTCGCGCTGAACCCGGCGACGCCGCTCGACGCGGTGGCCCACGTGCTCGATCTGGTCGACCTGCTGCTGGTGATGACCGTCGATCCCGGCTTCGGCGGGCAGGCCTACCTCGCGTCGATGGAACCCAAGATCACCGCCGCGCGGGCCCTGCTCGACGCGAGTGGCCGGGAGATCGCCCTGGAGGTCGACGGCGGCATCGGCCGCGGCACGATCGGGCCCGCGGCCCGGGCCGGCGCCGATACCTTCTGCGTGGGCAGCGCGTTGTTCCGCGAGCGTGGGGCGATGGCGGCGGAGGTGTCCGCGCTGCGTCGGCTGGCCGCCGCCGGCGAAGTGAGCGGAGCCGCCGCGTGACCACCCGCGAAGCCGACGCGCGGGCCGTGACCACGATCCGCCTGTTGGCCGCCGACGGCGTCCAGGCGGCGAACAGCGGGCACCCCGGCCTGCCGTTGGGCGCCGCGCTTCCGGCGTGGCTGCTGTGGTCGCGGTTCCTGCGCCACGACCCGGGCGCGCCGGACTGGCCGGACCGGGACCGGTTCGTCCTGTCCGCCGGACACGGGTCGATGCTGGTGTACGCGTTGCTGCACCTGTTCGGCTACAACCTGCCGCGTGCGGAGCTGCGCCGGTTCCGCCAGTGGGGTTCGCGCACGCCGGGTCATCCCGAGCACGGGCACACGCCCGGCGTCGAGACGACCACCGGACCGCTCGGCCAGGGCCTGGCCAACGCCGTGGGCATGGCGCTCGCCGAGCGGATGCACGCCGCGCGGGCCAACACCGGCGGGCACCTGGTCGTCGACCACCGGACGTGGGTGCTCGCCGGTGACGGCGACCTGATGGAGGGCATCAGCCACGAAGCCGCGTCGCTGGCCGGGCACCTGCGACTGGGCCGGCTTACCGTGCTCTACGACGACAACGACGTCACCATCGACGGACCGGCGACGAACAGCTGTTCCGACGACGCCCTCGGCCGGTTCGCCGCGTACGGCTGGCACACCGCGAGGGTGGACGGCACCGACGCGTCGGCGATCTGCCTGGCGCTGTCGAACGCGATCGCCGACGACCGGCCGAGCCTCATCGCCGTGCGCACCACCATCGGCGACGGCGCCCCGTCCGTCGCCGGTACGAGCAAGGCGCACGGCGCGCCGTTGGGGCAGCGCGAAATCGCCGCGATGCGTGCCGCGGCCGGGTGGCCGGACGAACGGTTCCACGTGCCCGAAGACATCGCCGCGCGTTGTGCGGAACTGGCCCGTGAGGGCCGCGTGGAGCGGGCCGGCTGGGAAGCCCGGCGGACCCGGTGGGCGCGGGCCGTTCCCGACGTGGCGAAGGTGTGGGACCCGGCAGCACCGGTCGGCCCACCCGAGGGCCTGGCCGGGCTGCTTCCGGTGTTCGAACCGGGAACGAAACTGGCCACCCGCGCGGCATCCGGGGCGGTGCTGACCGCGATCGCGGAGTTCTTCCCGCAGCTGATCGGCGGCTCCGCGGATCTGGCCGCGTCGACGAACACCACCGTGCCCGGCTCGGGCGACGTGACCCGTGGCGACTACCTCGGACGTACGCTGCACTTCGGCATCCGCGAGCACGCGATGGCAGCGGTGCTCAACGGGATCACCCTGCACGGCGGGTTCCGGTGCTACGGCAGCACGTTCCTGGTGTTCTCGGACTACCTGCGGCCCGCCGCGCGGCTCACCGCGCTGATGGGCCTGCCCGTGGTGTACGTGTTCACCCACGATTCGATCATGGTGGGCGAGGACGGCCCGACGCACCAGCCGGTCGAGCAGCTGGAATCGCTGCGGCTGATCCCGGGCTTCGCCGTGCTGCGGCCCGCCGACGCGAACGAAACGGCGGAGTGCTGGCGGATCGCGCTGACCCGGCGCGACGGCCCCACCGCGCTGGTGCTCACCCGGCAGGCCGTGCCGGTGCTGGACCCGGTGCCCGACGACCTGCTCGCGAGGACCGGTGCGCGGACCATTGTGGACGGTGGGGACGCTCCGGCGGTCGCGCTGCTCGCGACCGGGTCGGAGGTGGCGCTCGCGGTCGCCGCGGCCGCCGTGCTGGCCGGCCG
>NZ_JAAGNB010000783.1:0-8729 GCF_010550475.1 Amycolatopsis sp. SID8362 | reverse complement strand
GGCCGGGGTGAGGAGCTCACCCGCCAGCCGCCGCTCCAGCGCGTTCCAGCGCACCAGGGTCGTCCTTCCTCGCGCTCAGGCAGCTTCGTCGGTGCGTTCGGGAGCGCCTGCCGCGGCCGCGGGGGCCGCGGCCGGCGAGACCGCCGCGACCGGCCGGCTGCGGAGCAGCAGCAGGAAGGTGACGATCGGCAGGATCCCCATGATCTCCGCCATGATCGAGTACCCGCCGGCGCCGAGCAAGGCGGTGCCGCCGATGGTGCCGGTCGCCGACACGCACCACACGACGGCGTCGACCGCGCCGACGACCTGGCCCTGGCCGTTGGAGGACAGCGTCGTGGCGAGGGTGCGGCTGCCCGCCATGAACCCGAGGTTCCAGCCGTACCCCAGCAGGAACAGGGAGATCGAGCCGACCACCGTGTGGGACATGGTCGAGCCGGCGCCGATCGCGGCGGCGAGCACGAGCACCGCCAGGCCGGCGAACATCACCTTGCGCGCGCCGATCCGGTCGATCATCCACCCGGTGAGCGGCGCGAAGACGAACATGCCGCCGGCGTGCGCGGCGAGGGCGGCGCCGACGACGACCAGGGTGCCGTCCTTCAGGATGATGTCCATCGGGGCCGCGGTCATGATCGCGACCATGATGAGCTGGCTGACGATCATGACCAGCAGCAGCATCCGCGCCGAACCGGAGCGGAACACCGAGCCCAGCACCGCCAGCTGCGAGCCGGTCGGGCGCGGCGCCTTGTGCCGGGGCAGCGTGATGCCGCCGAGCCCGGCGACCGCGCTGACCACCGCGGCGAGCAGGAACGGCCCGGACAGCTCGGGCAGGCCGAAGCTGCCCATCAGCGAGCTCATGGGGTACAGCAGCAGCGGCCCGCCGACCGAGCCCACCGCACCGGCGGCGACGACCAGCCCGAGCGCGTACCCGCTGCGATGGGCGGGGTAGAGCTCCGCGGCCGCGTACCGCGAGACGATCGAACCGCCGACGCCGAGGCCGAGCACGAACATGCCGCCGTCCAGCAGCGGGATGCTCTCGATCAGCGTCGCGGTGAAGCAGATCAGGCCGCCGAGCGTGCCGACGGCGAAGGCGACCATGAGGCTCGCCCGCCAGCCCAGCCACGAAGTCGCGCGCACGAGCAGCAGCGCCCCGAGGCCGGTGCCGAGGATGGTCAGCGTCTGCGGGAACGCGCTCCACATGACGCCGACGTAGGGCTCGGCCCAGATGGTGCTGGTCGGCGCGACCGCCGCCATCGCGGCGTTCATCAGGGTGGCGGTGGTGAACAGCGCCATCATCCCGCGACGCCGGGCCGAGATCTCGGCCCGGCTCGCCGTGTCGGCCGGCGCTGCTCCGATTCCTGGTGACACGACTTCCTCCCGGCCATCGGCGTCAACCACTTCGCCCATCGTGCTGGAGCTCCGCGACCGGCACATCTCCCGCGTTGCCGAGCAGCGGAACGCAACACGGGAGAAGGTGCGGCGGGCTCCGAGCGGGCGGCGGACCGCAACCGAGGAGTAGGGCGCCGTCCACCGCGCTGCGAGCCTGGACCGGGGATGCGAGGGGAGTCAGACGAGTGGACGACAGAGCGGACCGGGCGAGCGCCGTCCCCGCCGGTGACGAGCGGGCGTTCGGGAGGCTGCTCGAACGGCACCGCCACGAGCTGCGCGTCCACTGCCACCGGCTGCTCGGGTCCTACGACGAGGCCGAGGACATGGTCCAGGAGACATTCCTCCGCGCGTGGCACAAGCGGGACCAGTACGCCGGCCGCTCGACCTTCCGCGCCTGGCTGTACCGGATCGCCACCAACTGCTGCCTCGACCACCTCGCCCGGCAGCCCGACGCCGGCGAGCTGGAAGCCGACGGCACCGAGCCGAGCACGCCGGGGGCGGACGCCGCCGTGCTCGCGCGGGAAGTGCTCGAGCAGGCCTTCCTCACCGCCCTGCAGCACCTGCCGCCCAAGCAGCGCGCGGTGCTCGTCCTGCGCGACGTGCTCGGGTGGCCGGCCAAGGAGTGCGCGGAGGTGCTCGCGATCAGCGTCGCGTCGGCCAACAGCGCGCTGCAGCGGGCGCGGGCGACCATGAAACGCGTGCACGGCGAACGGGCGCGGCCCTCCGACGCGGAACGGGTGCTGCTGCGCCGGTACATGAGTGCGCTCGACCGGTCCGAAGTGGACGTCGTCGTCGAACTGCTCGACCAGGAGCGGCGGGCGGCGTGACCCGCACGGGATGAGACGCGGCCGCGTACGGCGCCGTGGCACCGTGCCCGCATGCGGATGCTGGTCACGGGCGGAGCGGGGTTCATCGGCGCGAACTTCGTGCTGGACACGATCGAACGGCGGCCGGACGCGGAGGTGACCGTGCTGGACGCGCTCACCTACGCGGGAAACCGCGACAGCCTGAACCCGGTCGCCGGCCGGGTCCGGTTCGTGCACGGCGACATCTGCGACGCGGCGCTCGTCGACCGGCTGGTCGCCGCGTCCGACACCGTCGTCCACTTCGCCGCCGAGTCCCATGTGGACAATTCGCTGCACGACCCGTCACCGTTCATCCGCACCAACATCCTCGGCACGTTCACCATTCTGGAAGCGGTTCGCAAGTACGGACGGCGGCTGCACCACATCTCCACCGACGAGGTGTTCGGCGACCTGCCGCTCGACGCGGTCGAGCAGTTCACCGAGGAAACCGCCTACGACCCGTCGAGCCCGTACTCGGCGAGCAAGGCGAGCTCGGACATGCTGGTCCGCGCGTGGGTCCGCTCGTACGGCGTCGAGGCCACGCTTTCCAACTGCGCCAACAACTACGGCCCGTACCAGCACGTCGAAAAGCTCATCCCGCGCCAGATCACCAACCTGCTCACCGGCACCCGGCCGAAGCTGTACGGCGCCGGCGCCAACGTCCGGGAATGGACCCACGTCGCCGACCACAACGACGCCGTGCACCGGATCATCGACGGCGGCCGGATCGGGCACACCTACCTCATCGGTTCCGGGGACGAGCGCAGCAACAAGGAAATCGTGGAACTGATCCTCGAGCTTTCCGGCGAACCGGCCGACGCCTACGACCACGTCGCGGACCGCCCCGGCCACGATCTGCGCTATTCCAACGATTCCACCAAGGTGCGCGCCGAACTCGGCTGGCAGCCGCGGTACGCGGATTTCCGCGCCGGACTGGCCGCCACCCTCGATTGGTACCGCCAGAATGAATGGTGGTGGAAACCGCAGAAAACGGACACCGAGGCCAGGTACGGGATTCTCGGGCGCTAGCTCGCAATCGCGGAGACGCCCCCGCGGAACCGGGCGCCGTACGTTTGTCCACCGGAGCACCGTACGGCTAGCCCGAAGGAGTAGGTCGTGAGTAAAACGCTCTGCCAAACGTGTGGGGACGTGGAGGTCCGCAAGTTCCTCTCACTCGGCCAGCAGCCTTCGTTCCATTTCCCGGCGAATCGGGAAGAAGCGGAGAACGAACGCCTCTGGCCGCTCGAGCTGGGTTTCTGCGAGCAGTGCAGCCTGGTGCAGGTCTTGGAGTCGGTCAGCGAGCGCATCCTGTTCTCGGGTGACTACCACCACCTGGCCGGCCTGACCGCGGGCTACCACGAGCACCTGCAAGGACTCGCCGACACGCTCGCGGGTCTGTTCGACTCGACCGACGGCCGGTCCGTCGTCGAGTTCGGCAGCAACGACGGCAGCCTGCTGGACAAGCTGGCCGCGCGGTCGTTCGACGTCCTCGGCGTCGACCCGGTCGGTCAGGTGACCGCGGCCGGGTCCCAGGTCGTGAAGGACTACTTCAGCTCGACCGTCGGGGCCGACCTCGCCGCCACCCGCGGCAAGACCGACCTCGTCGTCGCGCTCAACGTGTTCGCGCACGTCACCAACCTGCACGACGTGCTGGACGGCGTGACCTCGCTCCTCAAGGACGACGGCCTGTTCGTCACCGAGTCGCACTACCTGGTGGACCTGCTGGAGACCCTCCAGTACGACTTCGCCTACCACGAGCACTCGCGGTACTACTCGGTCACGGCGCTGGACGAGGCGTTCCGGCGGCACGGCCTGGAGACGGTCAAGATCGAGCGGATCCCGACCCACGGCGGCTCGATCCGGGTCTACGCCGGCTTCGCGGGCGCGCACGAGGTCGACCAGTCGGTCATCGAACTGCGCGAGCTCGAGGACTCCCTCAAGCTGCGCGACTCGATGATCTACACGCAGTTCGCCGAGCGCGTCGAGCAGCACCGCGAGAAGCTCAACGAGCTGGTCCGGTTCCTGAAGAACTCCGGCGCGCGCGTCGCGGCGGCGTCCGCGCCGGGCCGCGCGGTGACGATGCTGAACTACTGCGGGCTCGGCCCGGACGACATCGACGTCGTCTCGGAGATCAGCCCGCGCAAGATCGGCAAGCTGTTCCCCGGCACGCACATCCCCATCATCAGCCAGCAGGAGCTGGCCGGGGACAACCAGCCGGAGTACGCGCTGCTGATGTCGTGGCACATCGCCGACGAGGTCATCACCAACCTGCGCAACGAGGGCTTCCGGGGCACGCTCATCGAGCCGCTGCCGGAGCCGCGGATCCTCGAGCGCTGAGGCCGCACCGCCGTACGGGCGCCCACTGGCCCCGTCCCTCTCCGGAGGGGCGGGGCCAGTGGCTTGCCCGCGCCCGGCGGAGATGTAGTGAATGACTCATTCATGTCATCTGACGACATGAATGAGTCATTCACTACATCGGTCCTGGCGGCACTGAGCGGCCCCGTCACCGCGGGGGTGACGGGGCCGCTCGAGGGGAACGCGCTAGCTCGCGCGGGGTGCCGGGATCCGCGGGGGCCGGGCCCGGCTGAACCGGCGCATCATCGGCGTCTCGACGAACCGGTACAGCAGCCACCCGACGAACAGGGTCACCACGAACAGGCCGATCAGCACCAGGATCGCGAGCGGGGTGCTGAACACGGCGTTGCCCATCAGCGACCTCAGGTAGAAGATCGTCACGCCCTGGGACAGGTAGAACCCGAAGGACACGTTGCCGAGCCAGACGGCGACCCGGCCGCGCAGCCGGGTGCGCGTGCCCCGCAGGTCCGCGTTGGCGAACGACGCCACCATCACCGCGATCGGGATCAGCGTGGCGAAGTTCAGCGAGAACTGGAACGGCACGAACATCGAAGCGACGTACCCGACGACCATGAACACGACCGAAGCGGCCGGCTTGATCCCGATCCACTTGCCCGCCAGCACGATCCGGGCCAGGACGGCGCCGAGCACGAACTCGAACAGCCTGCCGACCGGCAGGAAGTAGCCGAACCAGTACTGCAGCGGCGAAATCGGGATGTTCGGGTTGGCGCCGTCGCTCGGCACGACGAACGTGGCGACGAGCTGGTAGGCGAACAACCCGGCGACCATGATCCCGGCCCACAGCCACAGGCGGCGGACGTCCATCCGCAGGATCGGGCGGATGATCAGCGGGAACAGCACGTAGAACAGCAGCTCGCCGCCGAGCGACCACGACGGGGTGTCGACGCTCATCGCGATGCTGAAGTCGGGGAACCACGGGTGCACCAGGAACAGGTTGGGCAGCCACGCCTTCCAGCTGGTGTAGGCCGCGGCGAACAGCACCATCGCCGCGACCCACATCGCCAGGTGGTTGGGGAACACCTTCACGATGCGGCGGCGGATGAACGCCCGCGCGCGCTCGCCGGGCTTCACCGACCAGGACAGCACGAACCCGCTGAGCACGAAGAAGAAGGAGACACCGACGAAGCCGCCGGTCCCGAAGATCGTGCCGTACCACTTCGCGACGTCCACATCGGCGAACGGGTTGATCGGCCCGGTCGGCAGCGCCGGGTTCATCATGATCCCCGTGTGGAAGAGGAACACGACGAACGCGGCGTAGAACCGCAGCCCGGTCAACGAATCCAGTTTTCTCGGGGCCCCGAGGTGGTGGGGCTCGAGGGGGACTTCCACAGTTTGCGCCATGCCGGCTCCAAGTCGTGACGACAGCCGAAGCTGATATTCCGTTTCACTCTTCCCGTGCCTTACGACGGCGGCGTCTCCCCGCGTGCCGCCCTCGCGCGCAACCTCGAAGGCGCGCGCGAGGGCGGGCGTCTGCGATAGTCGGCGGTACCCCGTACTTTTGGCGTGGAGGCCGGAAACATGACCACGATCGACCTTTCCGATTTCGAAGGCTTCTGGGCCAAGCCCCTGGACTACCGGCACGCCGCGTTCGACGAGTTGCGCGCCCGGCCGGGGCTGCCGTTCTTCGAGGAGCCGGAGTTCGGCTCGCTGCCGCGCGGCCGCGGCTACTACGCGGTGACCAAGATGGACGACATCCTCTTCGCCAGCCGCAACCCCGGCACGTTCATCTCCGGCAAGGGCAACGCCACCCCGGTCGACATGCCGGAAGAGTTCCTCGGCCAGTCGATGATCTCGATGGACGACCCGCGCCACGCCCGCCTGCGCCGCATCGTTTCGCGCGGGTTCACCAACAAGAAGATCAAGTCGCTGCACGACAACGTGGCCCAGGTGGCCAAGGAGATCGTCGACGAGGTGATCGATCGCGGCGAGGTCGACGCGGTCGAGGACATCGCCGCGAAGCTGCCGCTGCGCATCATCTGCGACATGATGGGCGTCCCGGAAGCCAGCCAGCAGTTCGTCTTCGACCAGACGAACAAGATGATGGGCGTCCAGGACCCGGAGTACGTGCCCGAGGGCGAAGACGCGTTCGAGGCGCTGTTCAAGGCCGTGCAGGAGCTGACCAACCTGCTGAACGGGCTGGCCGCCGAGCGCGCCGAGAACCCCACCGACGACATGATCTCCCAGCTGATGACCGCCGAAGTCAACGGCGAGGCGCTCACGCCGGACGAGCTGGCCCAGTTCTTCATCCTGCTCACCGGCGCCGGCACCGAGACCACCCGCAACGCGATCGCCTGGGGCATCCACCTGCTCACGAAGCACCCCGAGCAGCGCGAGGCCTGGCTCGCGGACCTCGACGGCGTGACGCCGACCGCGGTGGAGGAGATCGTCCGCTGGACGACCCCGGTCATCGCGCAGCGGCGCACGATCGCCGAGGACACCGAACCGGTCGAGCTGTCCGGCCAGCTGCTCGTCCCGGGCGACAAGGTGATGATGTACTACTGGGCCGCCAACCGGGATCCGAAGTACTTCACCGACCCCGCGGGCTTCGACGTCCGCCGCGATCCGAACCCCCAGATCGGGTACGGCGGCCCGGGCCCGCACTTCTGCCTCGGCGCGCACCTGGCGCGGCTGGAGATCGGCGTGATGTTCCGCGAGCTGCTGACCCGCATCCCGGACCTGCGCTCGACGGCGGAGCCGGCCCGGCTGACGTCGCCGATGATCAACGGCATCAAGCGCCTGCCGGTGGCGTTCACCCCCGGCGGTGCGCGGTAGCCGGTTGCCGGACGTGCCCGGGCGTCGAGGTCCGTGAGTTCCTCTCGCTCGGGCCGCAGCCGGACTGCCTGTTCCGGGCGGACGCGGCGGCCGAACCGAGGTGGCCGCTCGATCTCGCGTTCTGCCCGCGCTGCGGCCTGGTCCAGATCATCGCGCCGGTGAGCGAACGCGTGCTGTTTTCCGGGGACTACCACCACCTCGACGGCGTGACCGCCGGCTACCGGCGGCACCTGCGCGAGCTGGCCGGGCTCCTCGCCGCCGAGTACCCGGGCGGTTCGGTCGTCGAGATCGGGAGCAACCACGGGGTCCTGCTCGCCGAACTGGCCGCCCGCGGGCTCGACGTGCTCGGCGTCGACCCGAACGGCTTCGGCCCGGCCCCGGTCGTCCGGGAGTTCTTCGGCGCGGAATCCGCGCGGCGACTGTCTCCTGTGGACATCGTCGCCGCGGTCAACACGCTGGCCTACGTCGAGGACCCGGCCGACTTCCTGACCGGGGTGCGCGCGATCCTGCGCGGCGACGGGGTGTTCGTCTCGGAGTCGCACTACCTGCCGGAGCTCCTCGAGACGCTGCAGTACGACTTCTTCTACCACGAACACCCGCGGTACTACTCGCTGACGGCGCTCGAAGCGGCGTTCGCCCCGCACGGGCTGGAGGTGTTCCGCGTCGAGCGGATCCCCACGCGCGGCGGGTCGCTGCGCGTCCACGCCGGTGTCGCCGGTCAGTACGAAGTGGACGGTTCGGTCGCCGCGCTCCGGGAGTCGGAGGCGTCGCTCGGGCTGACCGACGAAGGGACCTACCGGAAGTTCGCCGCGCGCGTGGCCGAGCACCGCGAACGCCTGCGCGGCCTGCTGGCCGAGGTGACGCGGGACGGCTCGCGCGTCGCGGCCGCGACGTCACCGGCGCGCGCGACGACTTTGCTGACCTACTGCGGATTGGGACCGGCCGACCTCGAGTTCGTCTCGGAGGTCAACCCGCGCAAGATCGGCAGGCTGTCGCCGGGTGCGCACCTGCCCGTGGTCGCCCAAGAACGGCTGTGCGGGCCGGACCAGCCGGAGTACGCGCTGCTGCTGTCGTGGCACATCGCCGACGAGCTGATGTCCCTGCTGCGCGCCGACGGGTTCCGGGGGCGGTTCATCGTGCCGCTCCCGGAACCCGCCGTCGTCTGAGCTACGCGGCCGCCACTTCGTCCGGAATGGACTCGGCTGCCGGCGCGGGTTCCTGGCCGCTCTTCGGCACGTGCCGGAACAGCAGGAGCGCCACCGCCGCGAGCACCACCATGAGCACCGCGCAGACGATCGCCGCACCGGCGAACCCGCTGGTGAAGGCCTCGCGGATGGCGGTCAGCAGCGA
>NZ_JAAGNB010000744.1:0-3193 GCF_010550475.1 Amycolatopsis sp. SID8362 | reverse complement strand
GACCGGCCGCAGCACCCACGGCTCCGCACCGGTCAGCACGGGCAGGACGGCCAGCAAGGCCACGCCGGCGGCGGCCACGGCCTGCGCGCCCAGCACGAGCGCGCGGGAGTCCCGCCGCTCTTCCGCGAGCGGCGCGACCCGCCTCGAAAACAGCGAACCGCGCACCCGCACCGGAAAAACCACGGCCCCTCCCGCGTTACCCCCAGCACCCCAGGTCACCAAGGTAACAGGGCGCACCCCCGGTTTCAGGGGTCAACCGGCCCCGGGGAAGTCGAGGACGCACTCGCCAACGCTCACTTCGGCGGGCCACTCCAGTTTCAGTGAACGGTCGACGCGGTCGCCGGCGTCTACCGGCACGGCGTGCGCGGCCAGCCCCATCGCCTTCGCCGAGAGGTACAGGACCTGCTGGAGCGCGCCGACGTGCAGCAGCGTCGTCGCGTACGCGGCGCTGCCGAGCACCCAGGCGATCCGCGACATCCGCGCGGTCATCGTCAGCAGCACCGACGGCCTGCGATGGCTGCCGGCCCCGATCATCGCCAGGTCGAGCATGCCGTCCAGGGCCACGGCGTCGTCGTTGATGAGCGTCAGCGTGTGCCACAGCGGGTCGTAGTGGTAGATCCCGCGCCCGAGCCCCGCGCACCGGTTGATCGCGACGTAGATTTCGAGCTCGTACAGGCAGGCGACGCTGAAGTACGGCCGCTGGGACGCCTCGTGGCCGGGCCCGCCGGGCAGGTAGGTCGGCCCGATCGAACGCACCCGCGCGGCGCGGAAGAGGAACTCCCCGATCTGCTCGGCCGACAACGCGCGCTCGGTGACCTCCGGGCACACGTGGTCTTCTTCGAGCAACGAGCTCAGCGTCGGGTCGTTCGCCTTGAGCGCGGCCGGGTCGGGGCGGTGCAACGGGAAAGTCGGGCCCGCGGTGATCTGCTTGACCACTGGCGGCTCGGTGCCGGTCCGGCGCGGGCCCGGTTCCGAGGACCCGCCCTTCTGCCACGTCCGGCTGCGCGCGTGGAACATCAGGTCGTCCTGCGACCAGACGGCGAGGTCGTCGTCGCCGTCCTCGGCGAACTCCGCCCAGTCGTCGGCCGCGAGCACCACGCCGGCCGCCACCAGGAACGCGGCGATGTCGGCCACCACCGCTTCGGCCAGTCCCGTGGTCTCGGCGACCTGCGCGACGGTGACCGGCCGGGCGAGCGACGACGCCACGCTCACCGCGGGCGGGCGCAGCAGCGCGACCCGGTAGCGGGCGCGGGGCGATTCGAGCAGCAGCCCGCCGGCGTCCGGCCGCATCGCCGAGAACCGCGAAAGCTTGATGAGCCGCTCGGGCGGCACCGGATCGGCCGGGAAGACCGGGTTCTGCGTCACCGGGATCGCCGACAGCAGCGGCCCCCGGCCGTCGTTGAGCGCCAGCGAGTGCACGACCGAGCCGGACAGCTGGTTGAGGGCCTTGCGCAGCGCGCCCGCCCAGGCTTCGGCGCCGCCGCTCGCCGACGACGCGAGGTTGCCCATGGAGACCGGGCCGAGCACCATCCGGCCCAGTGATTCGCGAACCGGGCCGGGGATGCCCGCCAGCTCGTATTCACCCCACCAGGTGATCGCGACGATCGTGTCGTCGTCCCCTGCCTCCAGCAGGGTGTCTTCGGTGAGGGACCAGAGCCGGACGGTCTCCGGGATCCCCTCCTGGTGGTGTGCAGGCAAGACCAAACTCCTCAAGCGAACAGCGAACTCCGAACCCCCGCACGGGGGCGCTCAGAGGAACATCGGGAACGGGTTGAGCCGCTCGTACGGGGTCGGCGCTTCGAGCCTGCCCAGCGCGACCGGGACGTCGAAGAGCCGGCCGGGCGCGAACCGGGCCCAGAAGGGGCGCAGCCCCGGGACGAGCACCTTGACCACGGGGATCCCGACGTCCGGGCGCGTCTGGTCGAGCACCAGCAGTTCGAGGCCGGCGCGGTCGAACACCCGGCCCAGCGCCTCGACGTCGTCGCGGACGTCGGGCCGGTTGACGAACGGGAAGTCCGCGGCGGTGCGCATCCGCTGCCCCGCGGCCGGCCGCAGGTACGGCTGGTTCGCGACGGTCGCGTAGGCCAGCCAGCGCCGCGCGTCCGGGTCGTCGAGCCCCTGGCCCGCCTCCCGCACGATCGGCAGCATCTGGTTGAGCTCGGTCACCGCGCGGCGCACCGCGATCCGCGGGTCGAGGTGCGCACCGAAGCCCATCATGATGTCTTCGTGCGGGCCGTCGGTCCGCCGCGAAAGCGCGACGGTGACCGGGATCCCGAGATCGGCGGTCAAGTCGAGGACCCAGAGCTCGCGGCCGATCGCCGCGTAGTTGCCCGCCATCTCCTCCAGCCACGCGTCGGCGAAGGACGCCAGGTCCACGCCCGGCACCGGCGTCCGGTTGTACCACCACAGCGCCACGGCGTCACGTTCGACGAGTTCGAGCGCGCCCTGCAGGATCGCGTCCTCCAGGCTGCTGCCCGCCGCCGCGCCGTTCGAGTCGGCGCGCACCCCGGGCGCCGCGCTCTCCCGCGGGGTCCCGTAGTACAGGTACGACGTCGGCAGCAGGCGGCGGCGCCCGGACGGCGTCCACACCGGCGTCCAGTCGGTGCGGGCCGTGGGGTCGAACGGCACGGGGACCTGCTGGAAGTCGGCGTGCGCCCGGTTCCAGGCGCCGCGGTCGGCGTACTGCCGGTCGGCGAAGAGCATGCAGGCGTTGGGGTGGACGGCTTCCTCGCCCAGCTCTTCGTAGGAGCCGCGGATGCGCAGTTCGTCGCCCTGGAAGTTGCCGGAGAACCGTTCCGCCGCCTCGCAGAGCGCGCTGACCTCCGCGTCGAGCGGGCTGACGCCCTTGCCGCCGTTCTCACAGCGCAGCCCGGCGCGCAGCGCGGCCATCCCGGTGATGCCGCGGGCGACGTTGGGGCCGGAGCGGTAGGCGTTCGCGAACGGCGGCGCGGCCGGGTCGGGCTGGATCTCCTTGATGATCCCGGTGACCGGGCTGATCAGGTGCCGGTGCCGTTCGAGCATCTGCGACGGCGTCGCGGTGCGGTGCCCGCCGCCCCCGGTGGTCGCCTTCTTCGCCGGCCGCAGCGTCACCGGCCGGACCGACCGCCACGCGACCTGCCACGGGTCGCCGCAGCCGGGGCACTGCGGGCGGCGGCGCAGCTCGTGCAGCCTGCCCTGCAGGTCCAGCGTGTCG
>NZ_JAAGNB010000693.1:0-6253 GCF_010550475.1 Amycolatopsis sp. SID8362 | reverse complement strand
CTCGCGGCCCTCGGCGTCCGCCAGGTGCGCCTGGTGGTGCGCGAACCGGCCCGGGCGGCGGAAACCCTCGACGCGGCCAAGCGCGCCGCGCTCGACGTCGACGTCCTCCGCTGGTCCGACACGGACTTCGCTTCGCTGGCGTCGTCGGCGGTCCTGGTGAACACGGTCCCGCCGCCCGCGGTGGTCCCGCACGTGGCGGAGCTGGCGGGGATCGCGCACGTCCTCGACGTCATCTACCACCCGTGGCCGACCCCGCTGGCCGAAGCGGTGGCGGCGCGGGGCGGCCGCCTCGCGACGGGCCTGGACATGCTGCTGCACCAGGCGTTCGGCCAGGCCGAGCACTTCACCGGCCGGCCGGCCCCGCGCGCGGCGATGCGGGACGCGCTGCGCGAAGCCACCGGAAATCTGCTGCCGCTGCCGATCTGCTGACGCTATTCTGGCGGACTGCCCAAAAGAAGGGGGTCTGCACGGGATGAGCAGTCAAGAGACGAAGAGCGAGGCCGAGGTCGCCGCCGCGTGGGTCGGCGAGCCACCGAAGCTCAACTCCACCGTCACGCTGGTGGACTACGACCCGGCGTGGCCGGCACTGTTCGAGCGCGAGGCCGCGCGGATCCGGGGGCGTGCTGGGGGAGCGGGTCCTGGTGCTGGAGCACGTCGGCTCGACGTCGGTGCCCGGCCTGTGCGCGAAGCCGATCGTCGACATCCTGCTGGAAGTCCCGGATTCCGGCGACGAGGACGCCTACGTCCCCGCGCTGGAGGCGGCGGGGTACCGGCTGGTGATCCGGGAGCCGGACTGGGAGAAGCACCGGTGCTTCAAGGGCCCGGACACGAACATCAACCTCCACGTGTACTCGCCGGGCAACGGCCAGACACCGCGCTACCGGCTCTTCCGCGACCGGTTGCGCGCGCACCCGTCCGAGCTGGCGCTGTACGCGGCGAAGAAGCGGGAGCTCGCGGCGAGGGAGTGGGAGTACATCCAGCACTACGCGGACGCGAAAACCGAGGTGGTGGAGGAAATCCTCGGCCGCGCCCGGGCCGAGCAGTACGACGCGTTCAGCGAGTCCTACGCGTCGCACGCGGAGAAGTCGGTGACGAATGCGCTGTACGACCGCCCGGCGATCGTCTCACTGGCCGGTGACGTCTCGGGCCGGCGCGTCCTGGACGTCGGGTGCGCTGCCGGGCACCTGAGCGGGTTGCTGGCCGCGCGGGGTGCGGACGTCCTGGGCGTGGACGCGAGCGAGGGCATGGTTTCCGTCGCCCGGCGGAAGTTCGGCGACGTCGCGCGGTTCGAGGTCGCGGACGTGACCCGGCCGCTCGCGCTCGAGTCCGGTTCCTTCGACGTGATCACGGCTTCGCTGGTGCTGCACTACGTGAAGGATTGGGCGCCGATGCTGGCGGAGTTCCGGCGGGTGCTGAAACCCGGTGGGGCGCTGGTGTTTTCGGTGCACCACCCGGGCGAGGACTGGCGCTGGTTCGACCGGGAGAACTACTTCGAGCTGGAGCTGCTGGAGGACGAGTTCCCAGCGGGTCAGGTGGTGCGCTTCTACCGGCGCCCGTTGAGCTGGACGTTCAACGCGGTGCGGGAAGCCGGGTTCGCGGTGGACCGGCTCGAGGAGCCGATGCCGGTTCCGGAGGCCGGCGAAGCGGACCCGAAGTGGGCGGCGAACCTCCGGACGAAACCGCGGTTCCTGTACTTCCGCGCGGTCAGTCCCGCTTAGCCAGGTCCTGGATCAGCTCCACGATCTCCCGGCTTACCGGCCGGAAGATCCGCAGCCGCGACAGCGCCGCCACCCGGGCCAGCAGCGGGACGCTCCGCTCCACCAGCATCCGGCTGCGCTTGGTTCCCGCCGAGCGGTCGTGGACCCAGAACAGCACCACGCCCATCTGGTACAGCCACAGCAGCTCCGGCAGCTGGCCCCGCAGCTCCGGGTCCAGCTTGACGTCGGAGCCGTCGACGACCTCGCGCATCAGGCCGATCGACGCCTCGCGGGCGGCCGACGAGTCGTCGCTGAAGGGGCTCAGCGGCGACTCGGGGTCGGCCGCGTTGACGAAGAACTGGGTGCCGAAGCGGTGGTAGGGCGCGGCGACGTCGAGCCAGCACAGCAGCACCGCGCGCAGGCGGGCCGCGAAGGCCGGTTCGGCGTCCAGCAGGGGGCGGGCCTTCGCCAGGTGCTGCCGCGCGATCTCGTCGTAGAAGCCCTGGATCAGCTGTTCCTTCGACGAGAAGTAGTAGTACGCGTTGCCCACCGAGACGCCGGCTTCGGCGGCGATCGCGCGCATCGTCGTGCGGTCGTAGCCGTTCTCGGTGAACAGCCGCATCGCGGTCGTGACGATCAGGGACCGCGTTTCCTCGCTCTTGGCCACGGGATGCACGTTAGCGCCGGTCCGGTCAGTGCTGCGGGAAGGGCGGCATCCCCGGGTAGGGGACGGGCGCCGGGGCGGGCAGCGGCTTCGGGGCCAGGTGGCGGCGGCGGATGCCGTTGAAGACCAGCACGTTCACCAGGTGCATGACGCCGAGGATGAGCGCCACCACGCCGACCTTCACCGAGAGCAGCTCGAACACCTCGCGGGCGCTGAGCACGGTCGCCCGGCTGGTCAGGAACAGCGTCACGAACCCGAGGCTGATCAGGTAGAAGCCGACGACCAGCAGCTGGTTGACGGCGGTGGCGAGGCCCGGGCTGTCGGCGAAGACCTCGGCGAGGAAGGTGCGGCCGTGCTTGCTCAGCGTCCGGGCCACGAGCACCGTCAGCGGGATGCTGATCAGCAGGTAGAGCGCATACGCGAGGACGACGGGGTCCATGGTTCCTCCAAGTTTTGAACGTGTTCAAGGAGACCGTAGCGCGCTTTTTGAACACGTTCAAGAGGGTAGGGTCACCCCCGTGAAACGCATCGCCGCCGGGCTGTCGATCGCCGCCCTCGCCGCGCTCTTCGTCCCCGCCACCGCCGACGCCGGATTCGGCACCAACGTCCGCTTCGCCACCTTCAACGCTTCGCTGAACCGCGCCGCCGCCGGGCAGCTCGTGACCGACCTCTCCACGCCGGGCAACGCCCAGGCCCAGGAGGTCGCCGAGGTCGTCCAGCGCAACCGCGCCGACGTCCAGCTGATCAACGAGTTCGACTACGTGCCCGGCAACGCCGCCGCCGACCTGTTCCGGAAGAACTACCTGGCCGTCGGCCAGCACGGCGCGCAGCCGATCGACTACCCGTACGCCTACACCGCGCCGGTCAACACGGGCGTGCCGACCGGGTTCGACCTCGACCGCAGCGGCACCGTCGGCGGCGGCAACGACGCACAGGGCTTCGGCGCCTTCGAAGGCCAGTACGGGCTGCTCGTGCTGTCGAAGTACCCGATCGACCTCGCGCACGTCCGGACGTTCCAGCACTTCCTCTGGAAGGACATGCCGGGCGCGCTGCTGCCGGACGACCCGGCCACGCCGGCGCCGCACGACTGGTACAGCCCCGCCGTGCTGGACGTGCTGCGGCTGTCGTCGAAGTCGCACTGGGACCTGCCGCTGAAGATCGGCCGGTCCACCGTGCACTTCCTGGTCTCGCACCCGACGCCGCCGAGCTTCGACGGCCCGGAGGACCGCAACGGGACCCGCAACAACGACGAGATCCGCTTCTGGGCCGACTACGTGACGCCGGGCAAGGGCGGCTACCTCTACGACGACCGCGGCCACCGCGGCGGCCTGGGCGCGTCCGAACGCTTCGTCGTGGCGGGCGACAACAACTCCGACCCCCTCGACGGCGACAGTGTCCCCGGCGCGATCGACCAGCTCCTGAACGCGCGCCGGGTGATCGAGACGCACCCGGGCAGCCAGGGCGCGGTGCTGGCCGCGCAGGCACAGGGCGGGGCCAACGCGACGCAGAAGAGCGACCCGTTCTACGACACCGGCGACTTCAACGACGTCGCACCGGGCAACCTCCGGACCGACTACGTGCTGCCGTCGAAGGGCCTGCTGCCGTGGCACGCCGAGGTGTTCTGGCCGGTGCCGTCCGACCCGCTGGCGCGGCTGAACGACGCCTCCGACCACCACTTGGTCCGCGTGGATGTCTTCGTGCCACTACGGTGAGATCATGCGCATCGCCATCCTCGACGACTACCAGAACGTCGCGCTGACGTTCGGCGACTGGGACTCGCTGAAGGCCGGCATCACGGTCTTCACCGAGCCCCTCGTCGACGTCGTCGCGCAGCTGCAGGGCTTCGAGGTGATCGTCGCGATGCGCGAGCGGACCCGGTTCCCGGCCGAGGTGCTCGACCGGCTGCCCGACCTGAAGCTGCTGGTCAGCACCGGCCCGCGCAACGCCGCCATCGACGTCCCGGCCGCGAAGCGCAACGGCGTCGTCGTGTCGAAGACCGGGTACCTCGGGGAGCCGACCGCCGAGCACACGTGGGCGCTGATCCTCGCCGCGGCGCGGAACCTGCCGCGGGAGTTCCGGTCCATGCGGGAGGGTGGCTGGCAGACGAGCGTCGGCACCATGCTGCACGGCAAGACGCTCGGCCTGCTCGGCCTCGGCAGGCTCGGCGCGGGCGCGGCGAAGATCGGGCAGGCCTTCGGGATGGAGACCATCGCCTGGAGCCAGAACCTGACTCCCGAGAAGGCGGCCCCGCACGGCGTCACGGCGGTGTCCAAGGAGGAGCTGTTCGCGCGCTCGGACGTGCTGTCGATCCACCTGGTGCTCAGCGGGCGCACCCGCGGCCTGGTCGGCGCGCCGGAACTCGCCGCGATGAAGCCGAGCGCGATGCTGGTGAACACCTCACGCGGGCCGATCGTCGACGAGGCCGCGCTGGTGGACGCGTTGCGCCGCAACGAGATCCGGGTCGCGGCGCTGGACGTCTACGACGTCGAGCCGTTCCCGGCCGACCATCCACTGAGGACGCTCGACAACGCGGTCCTGACGCCGCACCTCGGCTTCGTCGCGCGCGAGACGTACGAGATCTTCTACGGCGACGCGGTCGAGGACATCGCGGCCTACCAGGCGGGGGAACCGATCCGGCTGATGGAGTAGGCGTGCGGCCCGCCGGGGCCCGAGGTCCCCGCACCGGCCCGGCGGCGGGCCCGCACGAGAACCATGACACCACCCGCGGCGCGCGCCCGGCAGGGTCCAAAGACCCTGCTCCCGTCCGCCGTTGGGCTGAACGACGAGCCCCGGCTGGTCGTGAGTGAGAAACAGGGCCGGCACCCGGTTTCCCGCTCACGGGAACGGGACCGCGTCCGGCGCGCACGTCGTCCCGGCGGCCGGCGCGCTCAGCTCGGCCAGGTACTGCACGACCGCCGCCGACGCACACGCGCTCGGGGCGTCGAGTGACGTGTGTCCGTAGCCCTCGACGACGAGCACCCGGCCGTCGCCCAGTTCCGCCGCCGTCGCCTCCGCGTTGTGCAGCGGGGTCGCCGGGTCGAAGCGGTTGTTCAGCACCAGCACCGGGTTCTTCCGCGGCCGGTTCCACGGCCCGGTGTAGCGATCGGCGTCGTGCGCGGGCCAGCCGACGCACTGGGCCATCGAAAACACCGAGCCCAGCCCGAAGTACGGCTGCCGCGCGCTCTCCTGGGCCGCCAGCGCGGTGTAGTCCGCGACCGACGCCGGGTTGTCGCTGTCGACGCACTGCACGGCCAGGAACCCGGGGGAGTGCGTCGGCACGTACGGGTCGAGCACCGGCGCCGCGGGACCGGCGTCCCCCGGCATCGCGGAAAGGGTCTGCGCCAGCCGCTTCCACCGGCCGGACTGGTACAGCGCGCTGTCGACCGCGTGCATCAGCGAGCCGACGCCGGTGGTGCGCGACGCCCGCGCGAACACCCCGGCGAACTTCGCCTTCAGGTCCCCGCCGGAGAACGCGCACCGGGGACCGGCCGCCGCGCACGCGGCGAAGAACTGGTCCAGCTCCCGCTGCTGCGCCCCGGCGACGTCGGCGCGGACGTCCACCGGCTGCTTCTCCTGACCGGGCTTCCCGGTCGCGTTCGCGACCAGGTCGAGCGTGCCGTCGAGGGTCATCGCGCGGACCTTGTCCGGAAACAGGTTCGCGTACGTGCCGCCCAGGTACGTGCCGTAGGAGTAGCCGTAGAAGTTCAGCGCGGGGTCCCCGACGGCCTGGCGCAGCAGCTCCAGGTCGCGCGCCACGTTCGCGGTCGACAAATGGCTCAGCAGGGCACCGGAGGCGGCGCAGGCCCGGCCGGTCGCCGCGCTCGCCGCGAAGAACGCCTCCGGCTGCCGCAGCGGCGACCCGGCGGGCGGCAGGTGGTCGGCACCGGGACAG
>NZ_JAAGNB010000634.1:0-4109 GCF_010550475.1 Amycolatopsis sp. SID8362 | reverse complement strand
CCGTACCGGACCACCGCCGCACCGGAAACCACGGCGGTGACCTCTTCGGCCCCGCCGGTCGTGGCGGCCGCCCCGGCGGTCGTGGCCGCGTGGGTCACCGACGTCCGGCCGGGCCCGGACGACCACACCGCGGTGCTGCGCGTCGACCTGCCCTCCTGCGCCCTCGAGCCGCACGCGCGGGTCACCGAGGCCGCCGAGCGGATCGACGCCGACGTCCAGTTCCGGCCCCCGGCGGGCCCGGAGTGCCCGCGGACAACGGCCGACTTCCCGGTGAAGACGGCAGCGCCGATCGGCAAGCGCCCGGTGATCGTCAACGCCGGGGAGAGCTGGCGGCTGCTGCCCGGCGGCTGGAGGAAGTGCGACAAGATCCTCGGCTGCGAGCCACCCGCCGACCACTGCGCCGCGGCGTGGATCGCGCAGCTCGAGTTCGCCGCGGAGGCCGAGCACCCGGGCACCACGCGGGCGTGCGACCAGAACTGGCTGATCCACGACCTGTCGCGGCGCGGCCAGGCCGCGAACCGGGTCGCCTACCGCTGGGCGGGCGGCGGCTGGACGAGTTTCGCCTCGGCCAAGGACGGCGGCTGCGGCGAAATCCTGGCCGTCGAACCGGCGTTCCCCCAGGCGCTCTGCCGGGACCTCACCCCGCCGTCCTGAGAACCGGTACTTGACAAGCCCGCGGGCGCCGTTCAATCTCTCTAATTAACCGTACGGTACATACCTAACCGGTTAGTTACTCGGACTGCAGTGGCGCACCCGCGGAGGAGATTGACGTGACCGATCGGCCGGACGGCGCAGTGGACACCCCTCCCGCAGGCAGGCCGGCGAAGGCGGCGCTGGCCGCGTGGATCGGCAGCGCGCTCGAGTACTACGACTTCTTCATCTACGGCACGGCCGCCGCGCTGGTCTTCAACAAGATCTTCTTCCCGGCCTCGTCGCCGGCGACCGGCACGTTGCTCGCGCTGTCGACCTTCGGCGTCGGTTACGTCTCCCGGCCGCTCGGCGCACTGCTGCTGGGGCACCTGGGGGACAAGTTCGGCCGCAAGCGCGTGCTGCTGGCGACGCTCCTGCTGATGGGCCTGTCCACCGTGCTCGTCGGCTGCCTGCCCGCGTACGGCAGCTGGGGCGTGGCCGCGCCGGTTCTGCTGGTCGCGCTGCGGTTGCTGCAGGGCCTGTCCGCCGGTGGCGAGCAGGCGAGCGCGAACTCCATGAGCCTCGAACACGCCCCCGAGCACCGGCGCGCGTACTACACGAGCTTCACCCTCAGCGGCACGCAGGCCGGGCAGATCCTGGCGACCGCGGTGTTCCTGCCGGTGGCCGCGTTGCCGCAGGATGCGCTGCTGTCCTGGGGCTGGCGGGTCCCGTTCTGGCTCAGCGCCGTCGTCGTGCTGGTCGGCTACTACATCCGCCGCTCGCTGGACGAGACCCCGGTGTTCCAGGAGGAAGTCGCCGGCGGCGAGGTCGTGAAGCTGCCGCTGGCCGTGCTGCTGCGGGACCACTGGGCCGACGTCCTGCGCGTCGTCGTCGCGGCCCTGATCGCTTCCGTCAGCACGATCTTCACCGTCTACGCGCTCAGCTACGCCGTCAACACCGCGGGGCTGAGCAAGACGCCGATGCTGTGGGTCGGCGTGCTGGCCAACGTCGCCGCCGTGATCTCGATCCCGTTGTGGGCCAAGCTTTCCGACCGCGTCGGCCGCAAGCGGATCTTCATCGGCGGGTCGCTGGGCTGCGCGGTCCTGATCTTCGCCTACCTCGGCGCCATCGCGGCAGGCAGCTACCTGTGGATCTTCGTCGTCGGCATCGGGATGTTCGGGATCGTCTACACCGCCACGAGCGCCGTGTGGCCGTCGTTCTACGGCGAGATGTTCCCCGCGCGGGTTCGCCTGTCCGGCACCGCGATCGGGACCCAGATCGGGTTCGCGATCAGCGGGTTCCTGCCGACCATCGCGGTGGGCGTCACCGGGACGGGCCGGGGCGCGTGGCTGGGCGTTGCCGTCTTCACCGCCGCGCTGTGCCTGGTCAACGTCATCGCCGTGGCCACCGGGAAGGAGACCTTCCGGGTGCCGACCGCGTTGCTCGGCCGCAAGGAGCCGGTGCGCGGCGAGGTCGCCGTTCCGCGATGAACGAGTTCGAGGTCTACGCGCTCTGCTACGGACGGCGGACGGGCTTCCGCGGTGAGCACTTCCTGGGCTACGACGGGAATTCCGCGGACCCGCACCCGACCGCGTACTACGTCTGGCTGGCGGTCTCGCCGGCGCACACGGTGCTCGTCGACGCGGGCATCCGGGCCGAGCGGGCGCGCGAAATCGACGGGCTGGACTACGTCGAGCCCGTCCGCTTGCTCGCCGAACTGGGTGTCGCCCCGGCGGCGGTGGACCACGTCGTCCTCACGCACCTGCACTACGACCACTGCGGCACGGTCGCCGCCTTCCCGGACGCGCGGGTCGTGGTCCAGCGGTCCGAAGTGGACTACTGGACCGGACCGTGGGCCAAGCGGATCGAGCGGGAACGGTGGCTGCTCGACGAAGTGGTGCTCGAAGACCTGCGGGCCGATCCGGTCGACGGGGACGCGGAAGTCGTGCCGGGGCTGAGCGTCCACCTCGTCGGCGGGCACACGGCAGGCACGCAGGTCGTGCGGGTCGAGACCGGCTCCGGGCCGGTGGTGCTGGCCTCGGACGCCAGCCACTTCCACGAGAACATCGAGACCGACCGCCCGGCGCCGGTGCTGCACTCGATGACCGGCGTGTACGGCGCCTTCGACCGGGTCCGCGAGCTGGCCGGCTCCGGCCCGGTCGTGCCGGGGCACGACCCGGATGTGCTCGCCCGGTACCCGCCGGTGACGGACCGGATCGTGCGGATCAGCGAGACGTCAGGTAGCTGACGAGCATGTCGGCGACCATCCGCCGGTGGTGGTCCCGGAAGGCCGGGTCGAGCATGTCGCGGTCGAAGATCGCGTTGAACGTGTGCCGGTTCGCCGTGCGGAACACGCAGAACGCGCTGATGGCCATGTGCACGTCGAGCGCGTCGACGTCGTCGCGGAACTGCCCGGTTTCGCGGCCGCGCGCGAGGATGCGGGTGAGCACGTCGAGGGCCGGGTTGGCCAGGTTGGACAGCGCGCTCGACCGGGCGATGTGCTCGGCGCGGTGGATGTTCTCGATGCTGACCAGCCGCACGAAGTCCGGGTGGGACTCGTGGTGGTCGAAGGTGAGCCCGGCGAGCTGCCGGATCGCCTCGGCGGGGTCGAGGTGGTCGACGTCGAGGTTCTGCTCGAGCGAGCGGATGACCGTGTACGCCCGTTCGAGCACCTCGACGAACAGCTGGTCCTTGTTGGTGAAGTAGTAGTAGATCATCCGCTTGGTCGTGCGGGTCTTCGCGGCGATCTCGTCCACCCGGGCGCCGTCGAAGCCCTTTTCGGCGAACTCACGGGCGGCGGTGTCCAGGATCTCGGTGCGGGTCCGGTCCGCGTCGCGGACGCGTTCGGGTCCGCTGTTCGCCACTTCGCCCGACGTCGGTGCTGCCACGGACTTCCTTCCTCGCTTCAGCTGGTGCTGCCCACTCTAGGCCGTGGTACAAATAACGTACTAGTTCGTACATTAGGGGAGGGCTCGTGACCTTGTCATCCGCCGCCGACGCGATCCGCGCCCACGCGGCGCGGGCCACGCCGGGCACGGTGCTCACCGGCCTGATCGGCACGGGCATCGGCCCGTCACTGAGCCCGCCGCTGCACGAGACCGAGGCTCGCCGGCTCGGGCTGGAGCTGGTTTACGCCCGGTTCGACCTCGACGACCACGACGTCCCGGCCACCGCCGTCGGCCCGATGCTGGCCGCGGCCCGGGAAGCGGGGTACCGCGGGCTGAACATCACGCACCCGTGCAAGCAGGTCGTGCTCGACCACCTCGACGAGCTGTCTCCGGACGCGGCCGCGCTGGCCGCGGTCAACACCGTCGTGTTCGAAGACGGCCGCGCGATCGGGCACAACACCGACTGGTCCGGCTTCGCGCGCGGGCTCCGGACGGGGCTGCCCGGCGTCGACCTGGGCTCCGTGGTGCTGCTCGGCGCGGGCGGGGCCGGCGCCGCGGTGGCGTACGGCCTGCTCACCGCGGGCGCGGGCC
>NZ_JAAGNB010000583.1:0-5850 GCF_010550475.1 Amycolatopsis sp. SID8362 | reverse complement strand
GTCGGCCTGCTCCAGCGCGGTGCGCGCGGCCTCCCGGGCGGTCCGGGCCGCGTGCGCCTGCTCGGCCAGCGTCGCGACGGCGCCGGGCGGGTAGTCCTCGCGCCAGGTCGTGAGCTTCCAGGTGAGCGCACCGTCGGCGGACAGCTTGGCGGCCAGCGCTTCGAGCCGCCGCTGCCGCTCGGTGTGCCGCCGCGCCACGGCTTCCCGCTCGGCGTCCGCGGCTTCTTCGTCGTACATCGCGGGGTTCGGCGGCACCAGGAACTCGACGCCGGGCGCGGCACTTTCACGTGAAAGTGCCGCCTCGGTCGTGCCCACGGCGATGATGGAGCTGGGGAGGAGGCGCCGCTTCGTCAGGACTTCGCGGGCGCGATCGGCGTGCGCGGCGTCGTTGAGCAGGACGCCGGACACCAGCTGCGGCAGGCTTTCCAGGACTTCGGACCGCCGTGTGGCGTCCAGTTTGGACAGATAACGCCAGCCGGACCACGCCGTGATCCCGGCTTCCTCCAGCGCGTCCAGCGCGGCTTGGACGTCTTCGGGCGGCGGGAGCAGCCCGCCGGACCCCAGCGCCGTGAGCGCGCGTTCGTCCGCGGACTCTTCCATCCGCAGCGCGGTCTGCTCCTTCTCGACGGCCGCGCTCGCTTCGCGCAGCCGTTCCAGCAGCACCGGCAGGTCGCTTTCCAGGGCGACGTCGTCCGCGCCGAGCAGCTCGACGAGCCGGCCTTCGGCGGCGAGCGCGTCGGTCCGGCGGTGGGCCCGGTCGAGGTCCTCGGTGGCGCGCTCGAAGCGGTCCTGGGTGGTGCCGGCGAGCTGGTGGGCCTCGTTCACGGCCCGTTGCGCCGCTTGGAGATCCGTCGCGACGCGGTCCAGTTCCTGCTCGCGCCGGGTCAGTTCGGCCGTCGCCGACTCGGCCGCGGAACGAGCGGCCCGTGACGCGTCGGCGACGTCGGCACCCGACGGCAGGAGCCCGGCCCGCACCGCGTTCTGGACCTCTTCGCGCAGCTCGGTGATCCGCGTGGTCAGCCCGCGCGCCTCGGCCCGGCGGGCGGCCGCGAGGTTGGCGGCTTCGTCGCGTTCGGTCTGCGCCTTCTCGGCTTCGGCGCGCAACGCACCCGCGTGCGCCTCGGCCTTGTCCGCCTGCCGCTGGGCGTCCTGCGCCAGCGCGTGCAGCCCGCGGGCGAGCGCGGACGCGGCGTCGTTGCGCGCCTTCAAGGCGGGCCGCGCCTTCTCCTCCCGGTTGCCGACGAGTTCCCGCAGGTCCTTCGCCTTGCGCGCCGCGTTCAAGGAGTTGAGCACGGTCGCCGTCTCGCGCCAGGCTTCGGCTTCGGTCTTCGCCGCGGCCAGTTCGGCGTCGACACGCTTGCGGGCCTCCTGGGCCTCGTCGAGGCGCAGCACGGCGACCTGGCGGCGCAGCTCCGTGACGGCCGCGGCGAGCCGCCGGTGGTCGCCCTCGGCGAGCTTCTCGGCGGACTTGACCTCGGTGACGTGGTCTTCGAGCCCGGCCAGCCGCGCGTTCTCGAGCTCGTCCCGCGCGACGACGCGGGCGGCGAGCGCGGCCATGTCGGCCTTCGCGGCCGCGGCGATCTTCCGCGACTCCGCGGCGACGCCTTCTTCGGCGGCCAGCGGGCCGAGCAGCTCCAGGGCGCCCGCGACGAAGTCCCGCTCCGACAGCAGGTCCCCGCGCTGGGCCAGGTTGTGCGCGTAGGTCGCGACGACCTCGGCGAGGTCCTTCGGCTCGTCCTCGGCGATCACCGCGCGCAGCAGGAACTCGACGAACGCGTCGTCGGTGCCGAAGGCGAACGCGTCCGCCGCCTCGCCTTCGCCGGCGTTCATCGCGCGCTGGTACCGGAACAGCTCGGTGTCGAGGCCCAGGGAGTCCAGGCGGCCGGTCCACTCGTGGTGGCGGCGGGTCCAGGACAGCTCCAGCTCCGGCTCGGCCAGCTGCGCGGCCGTGAGCTTGTCGTGGAAGCCGGACATCGTGAGCAGCCGGCCGTCCTGCGTCATCGGCAGGAAATCGAGCCCCAGCGCCGGCGTCGGGCGGAAGCAGTACCAGGAGTCGACGAGGTTCTCGGAGTCGGCGGACACGACGTGCCCGCGCCACTCGGACACCTTGCCCGTGATGATCCGGTGGCCGCTCTCGACGTGCAGCCACTCCAGCACGACGTGCGAAACGTCCTTGGCGGCGACGAACTTCTCGAGGACCTTCGTGCTGGTGGTGCCGACGACCTGGCGACGGCCGGGCAGCATCACCGAGAAGATCAGCTTGATGAGCACGGACTTGCCGCCGCCGTTCTCCAGGAACAGCACGCTCGCCGGCGACGGGCGGCGCAGCTCGGCGGGCCCGGTCGCGTGGATGCCGGCGCTGAACAGCGCGTCCTGCTGCGGCGCGGTGATCTTGGCGCCGACGCCGCTGAAGTCGAGCACGACGTCCTGGTAGCGGGCACCCGCCGGGCCCACCGAATGCAGGCGGACCCGCGAAAGCTCGTACATCTACTCCCCTTTTACAGCGTGTCCGAGGCCGCCGCGCGCAGCGTGCCCCCGGCGTTCGCGACCGCGACGACGTCGAGCGCGAGCAAGTCGTCGAAGGCGGCGTCGGCCGCGAGCTCGCGGACCTGGATCTGGTAGCGCGGCGTGGTCCGGTAGGTGCCGCCCTGCTCGTCGCTCACCGGGACCAGGAAGCCCTGGTCGGCGAGGAAGCGCAGGGCGCGGCTCACCATGCCGCGGGTGGTGTCGGCGGCGAGGCGCCCGTCCTTGGTGGCCGCGGCCGCGGGACGCCTCGCGTAGGCGCGCCACGCCTGTTCCAGCTCGGGCGCGTCGGCCAGCGGGTCGTTGTTGGCTTCGGCCGCCGCGGCGCGTTCGTCGAGGATGCGGGCGGCCTCGCGGACCATCGCGTCGACCTGCTCGACGCTGACGCGGCCGATGTAGGTGTCGTTGGCCAGGTCGTCGGGACGCGGGTAGCCGAGCGCGGCGGTGGCGAGGTGAATCAGGCCGTGCAGGACCTTCTCCGTCTCGCGGCGCTCGCGGATCTTGGCCTGCCGGGCGTAGGAGTCCATCTTGATCTCGAAGACGGACTCGTCGGTGGCCGCCAGCACCGCGCCTGCCTGCTGGTTGACCTCGAGGACCATGAGCCCGAGCCCGGCGGCGACGGCGTGGGTGAGCGCCTTGAACGCGTTGTCCTCGCCGTAGCGGCGCACGAGGTCGCCGTAGACGACGTCACGCGCGGGCAGCTGCTTCGGCCGCATGCCGAACGCGACCAGCCGGGCCGCCGCTTCGGCGTCCACGCTGCTGTGGGACAGCGCCATTACGCGACTTCCTCTTCTTCGTCGGCCCGCTCTACGGCGGCGGTGAACAGGAGCAGGTCGGCGCCGCCGAAGTCCGGGTCGTCCAGGAGGGTGCCGTCGTCGACGGCGAGCAGCACCTGGCGGTCGCCCTGGCGGCGAGCCGCGCCGACCCCGGGACTGTAGGCGTGGACCGCGCGCAGCGCGACCAGGGCGGCGAGCCCGGGCCGCCGGCTGCGGCGGGCCTCTTCGAGCAGCCCGGACAGCCGTCGCGGCACCTCGGGCAGGTCGAGCAGCTCGTCGGCGGCGCGCCAGACGTCGTCGCCGAACTTGTCGGTGACCTCGGCGGGCATCAGCTCGGGCTCGGGGACCTCGCCGATCAGCTGGTCGCGCTCGGGCGCGGGCCGCAGGAGCAGCGAGACCAGCGAAGACAGCGAGGGCACGACCGGCGGCGCGATCCCGGCGACGGCGTGGAAGAAGTGCTCGGCCGGGGCGACGGCGTCGGCCAGCGGGAGGCCCAGTGTCGGCACGAGGAGCTGGCCGAAGAGGTCGAGGGTGGCGCGCTGGGGCGGGCCGGAGAACTGCTGGCGGTCCTGCTCGGCGCGGAACACCGCGCCCGCGTCGGCGAGCCGGGACTGCAGGCGGGTGTGGCGGCGGATGCAGTCGGCGACGATGTCGACGAGCTCGGCGGCGCGGCGCTTGCGGTCGAGGTCCTCGGTCTCGTCGCGGGCGGTGGTGATGTTCTTGAGGATGGCGTTCTCGGCGCGGAACCGGGTTTCGATGTGGCTCAGCGCGCTGTCCAGCAGCTCCGGCACCTCGCGTTCCCAGTCGACCGACCGGACGTCGCGGCGGGTCGCGTCGAGCTTCGCGCGCAGGGTCTCGCCGTACTGGACGGTCCGGTAGCGGGCCTGCTCGGCGGCCAGCTTCGCGTCGGCCAGGCGGCCGCGGTTGATGAGGTTCTCGAGCTTGACCTCGGCGGCGATCTGGGCCGACTCGACGTCGGTGTCGAGGGCACCGACCAGGACGTTGATGGCCTCGTCGGTGGCGCGCAGGTAGACCTCGCCGTCGCGGGCGGCCAGCTCGACGAGCAGCTTGAAGTCGAACTGGCGGCGCTGGTAGCCGCCCGGGCCCATCGAGCCGTAGACGCGCCGGAAGCCCCGTTCGGTGGTGCCGACGTTGATCAGGTTGTCCAGCACCCACTTGGCCACGCGGACGTGCTCCTCGGGCATCCGCGACGGCGCCTGGGCCGCGATGAAGGGCAGCAGCCGGTCGATGACCTCGTCGTGGCCGGCGCCGGTGTCGAAGTCCATCGCGATGGTGACCTGGTCGATCGTGTGCAGCGCGATCTCGGCCATCTGGTAGACCGTGGCGTCGGCCCAGTCGAGCTTCGCCTTGCGCGCGTCCAGGTCGTGCAGCGGCGCGGTGCAGGCCAGCGCCTTGAGGCGGCGCGTCAGCCCCTCGTCGGCCAGTCCGGTAGCCCCCGTGTCGTCTCGCACAGCAGGCCAGGCTAGTCGGCCACCCTCTGCGCACGCGCGGGTGACAGGCTAACGTCCCCCTCATGCGTGAGATGAGCCGTTCAGAGTGGTGGCAGTTCGCTTCGGAAGGCACCCGCACGGGCATGCTGGGCCTGGTCAGGAAGGACGGCTCCCCGATCGTGACGCCGGTCTGGTTCCTGCTGAACGAGGGCCCGGACGGCGACGAGCTGATCTTCACCACCGGCACCGAGACGCTGAAAGGCAAGGCCATCGCCCGCGACGGCCGCGTTTCCCTCGCCGTCGACGACCAGAAACCGCCGTATTCGTACGTCCAGTTCACCGCCGAGGCGCGGCTCACCCACGACTTCGACGACATGCTGGCGTGGGCGACTAAGCTGGGCGGCCGGTACATGGGCGCCGAGCGCGCCGAGGAGTACGGCAAGCGCAACGCCGTGCCCGAAGAATCCCTCGTCCGGGCGAAGATCACCAAGGTGATCGCGCGGGCCGACATCGCCGGTTGAACGTCGTTCGCGGGTAGCATGGCCCCCGGGGGTGGGGGTATGCCATCAGGGGACAGACGCGACGCCGTCAAGGCGATGGTGCGGGCCGGCCAGCGGGAGCTCGTGGCCGAACTCGAACGCCTCGACGGCGAAGCCCGCTTCGGCCGCTCCGGCCGGGCACGGCTGCTGGAGAACGGCGCGGTTTTCGAGCGCGCCTGCGTCGTCGTCGCCGAGGGCGGTGAGACCGTCGGGCTGACCGTCGCCATCCACCCGCGCAACCCGTACGTCCCGGCGTTCCACGCCCGGTTCCGGTACTGCGACTACGCGGGGTCGTGGTGGTTCGCCGGCGCGGTGGACCTGCTGCCCTGCTACGGCTTCGCCGAGGACGCGGCGCACTTCCACCGGACGCTCAAGACGTGCTGCGACACCCTCGACCCGGCGTTCCACGCGCAGGCGAAACGCGCCTGCGACGACCTCTACCGGCTGCCCCACCACGACGAGCCGCGCGGGATCGGCGGCATCGCGTTCGACCACCTGCGCCCGCCGGGCCCCGACGGCTGGCGGCGCGCGGCCGCGTTCACCGCGGCGGGCATCGCCGCC
>NZ_JAAGNB010000540.1:0-4895 GCF_010550475.1 Amycolatopsis sp. SID8362 | reverse complement strand
GCCGGCGGTGTCGCCGTCGGCGAAGGCGGCCGCCCACGCCGGCAGGTCGCGGTCGGCCGGCGCCGTGCGCAGCGCGGCCTTGAGGCTCACCGAGTCCGCCTTCAGCACCGCCGCGAGACCCGTCTCGAGGTCGTAGCGGCCCGCCGCGGGCACCAGGAACTCCGGGATCGGCGCGTCCGGGCGGCAGAGCCACATCAGCACCGCCGCGGAGTCCGGCAGGCCCTGCCACACCCGGTAGCGCCACCGGTTGAACGCCGCCGAAGCCGCGTTCCGGCCGCCGTCGCGCCGCTGCAGGACCTGCAGGCTCGCGGCCAGCTCACCCATCGGGTCGGCCGCGGCGGCGAGGCCGACGCGGACGAGGTCCGGCAACGTCAGTTCGATGCGCACGATTCCCCCGGGTCTTTTGCCCCTCCATCGGGTGAAGATCTCGTTCCGTTACATATCTGACCTGGGTTTTTGCCTCTCCGGGAAATCTTCTCGACGGGGACCGACGGGCCCTGAATGATGGCTCCAGAGACCGCTTTCGGGGGTTCGCGGTCTCGACGAGGGGGAATCGCCGGCACGTTCCAGCGCCGGGCCACGACGGTCCGGCGCCGGTTGCCGCGCGCCTTCGTCGTCAGCACACCGATGATCCGAAAAGGGGAACGATGACGAAGATGAAGCGCCTGATGGTGACGGTCGCGGCGACCGCGGGGCTGTTCGGCCTGGTCGCCGTGCCGCAGGCCGGTGCCGCGCCCACCGACGGCAAGGGCACCGCGGTCACGTCGATCGGCGACCTCAAGCTGCGCCCGGCGAAGGTGGCCGGCGTCCAGCAGAAGAAGTCGACGAACACGATGGCCGCCGCGGCCGTCGACCCGGGCCCGTACCTCATCGAGTCCGTGGCCTTCGGCCGCTGCTGGGACGCCGACCTGAACACCATCAACGCCAACGGCACCAAGGTGCAGCTCTGGGACTGCAACGACACCGCCGCCAACCAGGCGTGGTGGCTGACGCAGAACCCGGAGGGCTACTTCCGGTTCCAGAACTACCAGAGCGGCCGGTACCTCGACGCCGACGCGAACTCGATCGGCAAGAACGGCACCAAGATCCAGCTCTGGGACTTCCAGGCCGGTGGCAAGAACCAGTGGTGGAGCCTGACCGAGATCCCCGAGGGCTACCTGCGCCAGCAGACCCCGGCCAGCCCGCGCTACCTGACCGCCGAGGGTTCGGTGGGCGCCAACGGCACGCGGCTGCAGCTGTGGGACTTCATCGCGGGCGGCAAGTCGCAGTGGTGGTTCTGATCCGCTAGGCACGAGAACGCGGGCCCCGCTCGGGGCCCGCGTTTTCGCTTCCGCGTAGTACCTTTGCAGATTCGGAAGGTGCTGCGGAGGGATGGGCTTGGACCGGCACGAACGGCTCAGCGCACTGCTGGACATGGTGGGGCAGCGGGAAAAGATCGACGTCGAGGCCTCCGCCGAAGAGCTCGACGTCTCCGCCGCGACGATCCGGCGCGACCTGGACCACCTGGCCGGGCGCCAGCTGCTGACCCGCACCCGGGGCGGCGCGGTGGCCAGCAACGTGGCGTACGACCTGCCGCTGCGGCACAAGGCCGCGCGCAACGCCCCCGAAAAGCAGCGCATCAGCGCCGCCGCCGCCCGCCTGGCCGAACGCGGCATGGTGATCGGGCTCAACGGCGGCACGACGAGCACCCAGGTCGCCCGCGCGCTCGCGCTGCGCCCGGAACCGCCGGGCCGGGACGGCTCACCGGCGCTGACCGTGGTGACCAACGCGCTCAACATCGCCCACGAGCTGGCGGTGCGCCCGCACATCAAGATCGTGGTGACCGGCGGCGTCGCCCGGCAGCACTCCTTCGAGCTGACCGGGCCACTGGCGAGCCTCTTCCTCGACCAGATCACCCTCGACCTGGTGTTCCTCGGCGTGGACGCGTTCGACGCCGAGCGCGGCGCGTACGCCCACCACGAAGGCGAGGCGAGCATCAACCGGCTGATGGCCTCGCGGGCGCGGCACGTGGTGGTGATCGCGGACAGCGGCAAGCTCGGCGGCCACGCCTTCGCCCGCATCTGCGACACGGCGGCGGTCGACCGGCTGATCACCGATTCGGGCGCGGACCCCGGCCACATCGAGGCCTTCGAAGCGGCCGGGGTCGACGTCCTGCTGGCGTAGTCGCCGGACCGGCCGGGCACTCGCCGCGCCCCCGGGTCCGGTCCTGGCTCAGGCGTCCAGCAGGTCGAAGGCCAGCAGGCCGGCGCCGAGGCGGCCGGCTTCGTCGCCCAGCTTCGCGATCCGCAGCTCCGGCATCTTCTGGAACGTCAGGTGCGCCGCCAGCCACTCGCGCACCGGCTCCAGCACGTAGTCGGCCGCGGTGAACAGGCCGCCGCCCAGCACGATCACCTCCGGGCCGAGCAGCGTCAGCAGCGTCCGGATGCCGTGGCCGAGACCGTCGAGGGCGTCCTGGACCACCGCGACCGCGACCTCGTCGCCGCCGCGGGCCAGCTCCACGACTTCGCGGGCGCCGTCGGCCGGGCGGCCGGTGCGCTCGGTGTAGCGGCGCGCGATCGACGCCGCCGACGAGATCGCCTCCAGGCAGCCGGTCGCGCCGCAGCCGCACTTGCCGGGGTGACCGACGTCGATGTGCCCGACCTCGCCCGCCTGCCCGTGCGCGCGGTGGATCCGGCCGTCGAGCAGCAGCGCGGCCGCGATCCCGGTGCCGACCGGGATGAACGCCGCGTTCGTCGCGCCCTGCCCGGCGCCGACCCGGAACTCGGCGATGCCGCCCGCGGTCACGTCGTGCCCGAACGCCACCGGCAGCCCGAGCCGTTCTTCCAGGAGCTCGCCGAAGTGCACCTCGCGCCAGTCGAGGTTGGCGGAGAAGTGGCAGATCCGGGTCTCCTCGTCGACGATCCCGGGCACCACGACGCCGACGGCGGCGGGCCGCCCGGTGCCCGCCTGCTCGGCCAGTGCGGCCACGATGTCCACGACCTGCGCCGCCAGCGCCGTCCCGTCCGCGCTGCGCGCCGTCTCCGCCCGCAGTGCCGCCTGGGGCCGCAGCTGCTCGTCGAGCAACGCCGCCTTGATCGTCGTCCCGCCCACATCGAGGGCCGCCACCATTCGAGTCACCGCGGCATTGTCACATTGACGGGGCCGGAACGGCGGACCTACGCTCAACCGGCCAGACGAGGAGATTCCGGAACGCGGTGCAAGTCCGCGCGGTCGCGCCACTGTGACCCCCGCCAGGGGGAAGCCAGACCCGGACCCTCGTGACCGACCCCGATGAGGCCGCGAAAGCCCGAGGAGGCCACGCCCATGTCCCACACGGCAGCTCCCGCCGTCCCGCTCCCGATCCGCATCCCGATCCGCGAGATCGTCCCGTGGGCGGTGTTCGTGGTGCTCCTCGCCCTGATCGCGCTGTACTTCGTCAGCGCCGAGCAGGGCGCGATGGCGGTCTTCGCGAACTCCTACGTCCACGAGTTCGTGCACGACGGCCGGCACCTGCTGGCCTTCCCCTGCCACTGAGCGGCGGGCGCGCTCCCATGATGAAGACCCTGCTGGTCCGCGGCATGCTCGCGGGCCTGATCGCCGGCGTGCTCGCGTTCGGGTTCGCCTACGCCTTCGGTGAGCCGTCGGTGAACACCGCCATCGGCCTCGAGGAGTCCGGCGGTCACTCCCATTCCCATTCGCACGACGCCGGCGCCGCGCCCGCCGAAGAGCACGAAGAGGAGCTGGTCCCCCGGGACGTCCAGAGCACCCTCGGGCTGCTCACCGGCGTCCTGGTCTACGGCGTGGCGATCGGCGGCCTGCTCTCGCTCGCCTTCGCGTTCGCCCAAGGCCGCCTCGGCAGCCTGCGCCCCCGCGTTACGGCGCTGCTGCTCACGGCGGGCGCGTTCGCCGTGGTGTTCCTGGTGCCGTTCCTGAAATACCCGGCCAACCCGCCGGCGGTGGGCCAGCCGGGCACGATCGGCGCGCGCACCGAGCTGTACTTCGGGTTCGTCGCGGTGTCCCTGCTCGCGGGCATCCTCGCGACGGTGTTCGGCCGCAAGCTGGCCGACCGCTTCGGCGCCTGGAACGGCTTCCTCCTCGCGGCGGCGGGCTACCTCGTCGTGATCGGCGTGGTGGCCTGGCTGATGCCGGTGGTCGACGAGGTCCCGGCCGAGTTCCCGGCGTCGACGCTGTGGAGCTTCCGCACGGCGTCGGTCGGCACGCAGGTGACGCTGTGGCTGGCCCTGGGCCTGGCTTTCGGCGCCTTCGCGGAGAAGGCGCTCACGAAGAAGACCGCCGTCACCGCTTGACTAGGGGGCGCCCGGCGGGACGAACGGAAGTCCCGCCGGCGCGCCCCGTTCGAGCAACGCGAGCAGCGTCGCCGCGTCCAGGTGCTCGTCGATCGCGTCCGCCAGCTTGTCGAGCATTTCCTCGCGCAGTTCCCCGAAACCGGGCGCATCGGGCACGGGCGTCCAGCCGACGCCCGCCTGCGCCGCCGCTTCGGTGAGCCATGCGCGGCGGAAGGCGTCGTTCTCGAAGGCGCCGTGCCACATCGTGCCCCACACCGATCCGGCGCGCACGCCGTCCAGAAAGGACTCCAGCTCGGTTGGCGCGGTCACCGAACCGTGGTGGATTTCGTAGGCGCGCACCGGGTTTCCGCGCCACTCCCCTGACGGCCGGGCCAGCACCTTCTCCGCGGCGAACGCCACCCGCGTCGGCAGCAGACCGAGTCCGGACACCGGACCGGCACCGGACTCGACGTCGTCCACAATGGACTCCGCGAGCATCTGGTAGCCGCCGCAGATGCCGAGCACGGGCCGTCCGGCCGCCGCGCGCGCCGCGACCGCCGTGTCCAGGCCGCGCTCGCGCAGCCAGGCGAGGTCGTCGACGGTGGCGCGCGAACCGGGCAGCACGACGAC
>NZ_JAAGNB010000497.1:0-6979 GCF_010550475.1 Amycolatopsis sp. SID8362 | reverse complement strand
CACTTCGCCGACGGGGAGGCGTTCGGCCGCTTCCTTGAGCGCCCGCAGCGTTTCCTCGACCACGAACGGGATCCCGGCGGTGCACTCGTGCAGCTTCGCCGCGAACTCGTCGGTGACCCGGGGCAGTTCGAGGATTTCGACCGCGAGCGCGCGCACGGCGGCGACGTCGAGCGCGCCCAGCGCCACGCGCGCGGAGTGGACGGCCGGGTCGGTCCGGAACGGCGCGCCGAGCGGTCCGGGCCGGACGTCGGTCGCGGACCGGTAGGTGGCGACCACGGCCAGGTTCGACGGCATCGCGCCGGCGAGGAACCGCATGAGGTCGCGGGTGTCCTCGTCGGCCCACTGGAGGTCGTCGACCAGCACGAGCACCGGCCCGCAGGCAGCCAGGAGCTCCCGCACCGCGCGGAACACGCGGTGGCGCTCGGCGATCGGGTCGTCCAGTGGCTCGGGGCGCGGAGGAAGCGCTTCCGCGAGCTCCGGCAGCAACGGCCGCAGCACGCCGGCGACCGGGCTGAGCGGGCCCAGCGGCGCGTCGCCGCACGCGCGAAGCGCTTCCAGGACGGGCCCGTAGGGAAACGGTTCCCGCAGCGGCTGGCACGCGCCGGTGAGCACGCGCCAGCCCTCGAACTCCTTGCGCCGCGCGATCTCCGCGAGCAGCCGGGTCCGGCCCATGCCGGGTTCACCCTCGATCAGCACCGCCGCGGGCCGGTGCCGGAGCACGCCGACGATGGCGTCGAGCTCGGCGTCGCGGCCGGTCAGGCGCGCTGGTCCGGACCGGATCGAGACGGAGGTGGGGCGGGGAGCGGTCAGCCACATATGACCTCCTCGGCGCTCCGGCACTGTGCGCGGGAGCCTAAGCAGCGCTGATCCGCTCGTAAACCATTAACCGAATAGGTGGTCGGTACGACCGTCACACGTCCGCCTACCCGCTGTCACCGGTTTGCCGCGGGATCGGGGGCTGCCGGTGCACAGTGCGAGGGAAACCTCGGCCATTCCCGCGTTCCGGGGGCGCTTAGCTTGATCAGGTAGGTAGTCCCGCTACCGAAAGTAGTTCACGGAAACCCTACTTAAGGACCTGTCCGACCGGGTGACGCGCCGGGGTCCGGACCGCTTGGAGCAGGGGATTCGCCCGGGGTGAATGCGTATACCCATTCGCCGGGCGCCCGGATTGCACCGTAACGCCCACTGCGGGGACGCTCAGCCGGGTGAGTACCACTGCGTGGCCGGTGCGGAGCCGCGCGTAACCAACTAGGGAGAAGCATGAAGATCGCGAGACTTCTCGGTGCCGCTGCCACCGCGGTGATGGCGACGGGCGCGCTGGCCGCGACCGCCGTCCCCGCGTCGGGCCAGGACCTGCTGAACCCGGACATCGTGCCCGCGATGCAGCGCGACCTCGGCCTGACCCACGACCAGGTGCTGACGCGGCTGAAGAACGAGGACGTCGCGACCAAGGTCACCGAGGCCGTCAGCGCGGCGCTCGGCGACGCGTTCGGTGGCGCGACCTACAACGCGGCCACCGGCAAGGCGCACATCCAGACGACGAACGCCGCGTCGGTCGCCAAGATCCGCGAAGCCGGCGCCGAAGCGGAGGTCGTGAAGTTCAGCGCCCGCCAGCTCGACTCCACAGTGGACACCCTGAACGCGCGGGACGCCTCGGCGCCGTACGCGATCACCGGCTGGGGCGTCGACGCCACCACGAACCGTGTGACGCTGTCGGTCCTGGAGGGCCAGCGCGCCGCGGCCGAGACCTTCCTGGCGCAGTCCGGTGTGGACAAGTCGTCGGTGACGATCCTCGACGCGGCCGCGAAACCGACGCTGCACGCCAACATCCGCGGCGGTGACGCCTACTACATCGGCGGCTCGTCGCGCTGCTCGGTCGGCTTCGCGACCACGACCGGCTTCGTCACCGCCGGCCACTGCGGCGCGCTCACCGGCGGCGGCTCGCTGACCGGGTCGAACGGCGCCTCGCTCGGCAGCTGGATCACCTACCGCTTCCCGGGTGTCGACTACGCGGCGGTGCGCACCAACAGCAGCTGGACCCCGGTCGCGCAGATGAACAACGGGACCGCGGTGCGCGGGTCGTCGAACGCGGCGACCGGCTCGTCGGTCTGCAAGGCCGGCTCGACGACCGGCTGGACCTGCGGCACCATCGGCGCCAAGAACCAGAGCGTCCGCTACGCCGAGGGCACGGTCAACGGCATGACCGCGACCAACGTCCGCTCGGCCGCGGGTGACTCGGGCGGCGGCTTCATCGCCGGCAACTACGCGCAGGGCGTCCTGTCCGGCGGCAACACGTCCGTGACGTACTTCTACCCGATCGCCGGCGCGCTGTCCGGCACCGGCACCACCCTCAAGACCAGCTGATCCCTTCCGAAAACGGCGAAAGGGCGGGGTTTCGAGTGCCTCCAGCGCACTCGAAACCCCGCCCTTCGTTCCTCGCCGCGGGATTGGGAGGTTCAGGGGTCAGACGTTGCTGATCTCCTCGATCAGCCCGTCGACGTCGAAGTGCGCGCTCTCTTCGCCGAGCGGCACCAGCTCGTAGGACGCCTCGAGGAACGTCCGGATGTCTTCGCGCTCCAGCTCGAACGACGCATAGCCGTCCGGTGACTCGATTTCCAGGGTGAGGAAGTCTTCGTCCTCCGACAGGTCCGGGCGGATCCGGACGTCGCCGAGACCGGTGGGCTCGTCGAGCCCGGACACGAGGAGGTCACGCGCGAAGGTCCACTCGATCCACCGGCCGCGCTCGGTCCGGAAGGCCACGGTCACCGCGAACGGCTCGTGCACGTGGTAGGACAGGCGCGACAGGACGGGCGTGGTGCTTTCGTTCAGCAGCACGAACTGGCTCTGGTGTACGGCGTCGGTGTGCACGGCCCCTCCTGGAGTCTCGCGGTCGGTTCGCGCGGCGCGAACTGTTCGGCAAGGAGATGACCAGGGCCTGCGGTCATGACGGAGAAAGCTTCACGTTCACTTGATCGGTTGCATCCGTCCATTGTGGTGTAACGCCGGGCACATACCCCTTGCGTTCAGGCGGGCACGGGTGGTGACGGCTCGCGCAGTGCGGCGGGCAGCCGTTTCCGCAGCGCGAGCAGCGCTGGGACGGCGGCCGCGCAGGTCAGCGCCAGCACCGACCAGGTCAGCGCGTTGCCCGCGGTGAGCAGCAGCGCCAGCAGGCCGGGCGCGAGCGCCACCGGCAGTCCCCAGGAGAGCTGGAAGATCGAGCTGGCCCGCCCTTCGGCCCCGGGCGGCGCGGCTTCGGCGGCCGCCGCGGTGGCGGTCGGGCCGAACATCGCCTCCGCGACCGAGAACCCGGCGCTGGCGACGAGGATCAACCCGGTGGCGACGCCCAGTGGTACGGCTTCCAGCGGGATCAACAGCGCGAAGCAGGCGGCGAACAGCACCGCGGCCCCGATGAGCCCCGCTGTCCGGCTGCGGCGGGCCAGCACCGCGACGACCGGCCGCTGGGTCGTGACGACGACCACGGTCCCGAGCGTGATCGCGGTCCCGGCGATCCACTGTGGACCGTGCAGCAGATCCCGCACGACGATCGGCAGCACGGCGAACTTGCTCGCACTGGCGAACGTAAAAGCCAAGTGGGTGATGCAGAAACCCGTGAACGGCCGATCTCCGAGCACGGCCCGCCAGCTCCCGGCCGGCGCGTCCGCGCGCGCTTCGGCGCGGGGGAGCAGCCGGATCAGCACCGCCGCCACGGCGAAGCTCGCCGCGTTGACGTACGCGAGCAAGTGGAAGGCCCACGGACTGGTGAAGGTCGGCAGCACGGCCATCGCGGCGGCCCCGACCCCGGCCCCGGCGAACCGCCCGGCGGTCTGCGTCGCGAGCACCCGATCGGTGTCCCGCCCCCCGGCGAGCTGCGCGGCCATCGGCGCGTTGCAGGTCCAGAACAACCGGTCCCCGACCCCGGCCACGGTCGAGACGACGATCACCTGCCACCCGCTGTGCACGAAGGGGTAGGCGCAGAAGGCCCCGACCCGCACGAGGTTCCCGGCCACGAGCAGCGCCCGCGGCCCGAACCGGTCCATGGCCACCCCGGCGCCCGGCCCGGTGACGAGCGCGAGCAGCGCCCCGGTGCTCAGCGACGTCCCGGCGTCGACCAGGCCGAGCCCTTGGCCGTGCACGAGGAAGAGGAGCGCGAACGGCACCCAGAGCCCGCTGCCGAGCGCGTCGATCAGGGTGGCGGTGAGGAAGAGCCGGCGGTCCCGAACCATGCTGCGGAGTCCTTCCCCCTGGTGGACAGCGGGCCAGGATATCGGCGGAGTGGTGGCATTCCCACCGGATTTGTCCGCGTAGCACCGGGCGGACCACCGGCGGTGGTGAGGGGATGTCATGAAGATCGGGCGTTGGCTGGTCCTGCTGGCGATGTGCGCCGCCGGCTTCGCGAGGTCGACAGGCGGAACGGCCGCCCCGGCGAAGGCCCAACCGGACCTCCTCACGCTCCCGCCCGACGCGTCCACGTATCCGCCGCACCTGACCCGCAACGACGTCCTCGCGCACTGGCTGTTCACCCTCGAGGAGACCCTCGCCGGGTCGTACCGGCCCGCGGCCTGCACGGCCACCAGCAACCCGGACGCCCAGCCGTACGCCGGCACGCGGTTCGCGCTCGACGCGTACACGTTCGAAGACCAGGCCCACGTGATCAAGCCGGACCAGGCGGTCGAGGTGGGGGCGACCGTCGCGCGCGGGAGCGTCGACGTCACGGCCGTCCAGGCACAGGTCGGCCAATGCGGCCGGGTCGGCGACGGCGGCGCCCTCGACATCCGGTTCACGCTCCCGCCGAACCCGAAAGCAGACCCCGCCCAGGTGCTCGCGATCAAGATGACCACCGGCGGCGACGCGGTGAAGCTGACCTACGTCGCGCAGGTCGGCGACTACGTCGTTACAGCCTTCGCGCTCTGCACGAAGCAGCCAGTCTGCGAAGCCGCGCTCAAGCCCGTCCTCGCCGACGGCGCCGCGAAGGCCCGCGCCGCCTAGGGGCCCAGTGGCAGGTCCAGCCCCACCTTCACCCGGTCCATCGCCACGCTCGTCGTGAAGTGCCGCACGTTCGGGTTCTCGAAGAACATCCGCCGCGTGAACGCCTCGAAGCCCGCCATGTCCGGGCACGTCACGATCAGCACGAAGTCCGCGTTGCCGGTGACGTAGTAGCACTGCTGGACGCAGTCGTCGGTGAGCACCTGGCGGCGGAAGGCGTCGAGGACCGCGAGGTTCTCGCGCTCCATCTCGACCATCACCACGAACGTCATGTTCAGCCCGAGCGCCTCCGGCGAGAGGATCGCCACCTCGCGCTCGATGACGCCCGCCTCGCGCAGCCGCTTGATCCGCCGCTGGACCGCCGCGGCCGAGAGGCCGACCTTCGCGCCGATCGTCTCGGCGATGGTGCGGGCGTCCGCCTGGAGGCAGGCGAGGATGGCGGTGTCCAGCTGGTCGAGGTCGGGTGTCTGCACTCAAGCAGGCTAACCGGCACCCCCGACAATCCGCCTCGGCTTACTCCCGCGCTCACTCCTCCGTGACGTCGCTCACTACTCCGAACGAGGCGAAGATGAAACAACTTTTTGAGTGACCTGGAACACAACTCACGGGTCTACCAGGGGGTAGCGCATAGAAGTGGAAGACCAGCCGGTCGCCCGCCAACCCGCCGGCGTGGGGAGGCTTTCCCGTGCCCGCACCTGCCGCCGTGCTGACCGGCCTCGGCTCGTGGTTGCCGACGAAAGTCCTGGACAACCACGAGATCGCCGCCCGGCTCGACACCTCGGACGAGTGGATCCGGACCCGCACCGGGATCCGCGAGCGCCGCGTTTCCGGGCCCGAGGAGTCCACTGTGGACCTCGCGGTCGGGGCGGGGCGCGAAGCGCTGGGCGGCGGGAGCGCCGACATCGTCGTGCTCGCCACCTCCACGCCCGACCAGCCGTGCCCGGCCAGCGCGCCGCAGGTCGCCGCCCGGCTCGGGCTCGGCACGGCCGCCGCGTTCGACGTCAACGCCGTCTGCAGCGGGTTCGTCTACGCGCTGGCCACCGCGGCCGGGTTCATCGCGGGCGGGCTCGCCGAGCGTGTGCTCGTGATCGGCGCCGACACCTTCACCACGCTCATCGACCCGAACGACCGCACCACCGTCCCGATCTTCGGCGACGGCGCCGGCGCGGTCCTGCTCCGGGCGGGCGACGCCGACGAGCCCGGTGCGTTCGGGCCGTTCGACCTGCACAGCGAGGGCGAGCTCGCCGACCTGCTGTGGGTCGAAGCCGGCGGCGCCCGCAAGCGGCTGTCCGACACCCCGGCCGACCGGTTCCTGGCCATGCAGGGCACGGCGGTCTTCCGGCACGCCTGCGCGCGGATGGCGGAGTCCTCGCGCACCGTCCTCGAGCGCGCGGGCTGGATGGTCGGCGACGTCGACCGCTTCGTCGGGCACCAGGCGAACATCCGGATCCTCCAGGCGACGGCGAAGCAGCTGGGCATGCCGGCCGACGCCGTCGTCGCCAACATCGACCGGGTCGGCAACACCAGCGCCGCGTCCATCCCGCTCGCGCTGGCCGACGCCCGCGCCGACGGCACCCTCGCGCCCGGCCACCGCGTGCTGCTCAGCGCGTTCGGCGCGGGCCTGACCTGGGGTTCGACCGTGCTGCGCTGGCCGGATCTGGGTCAGCTGTCCTGACTCGCGGTCCACGTGGGCGTCGCTTCCTGGCGGCCGCGCAGCTCCAGCTCGCCGTGCTTCGCCCAGTGGGCCGCTTCGCTCGGTAGCGCCGCCGAGACGACGGCGTCGCTGACCAGGATCCGCGACGGCACCGCCTTGGCCAGCTCGGTGAGCCGCGCGGCCTCGTTGACCGCGTCGCCGATCACGGTGTACTCGAGGCGGCTGCTGCTGCCGAGCTGCCCGGCGAACACCGGGCCGCTCGAGACGCCGATGCCGAGGTCGAGCTCGCCGGCCTCGCGGACGGCGTCCCGGATCGCGCGGGCCGCGGCGAGCGCGGCGGTC
>NZ_JAAGNB010000056.1:0-17090 GCF_010550475.1 Amycolatopsis sp. SID8362 | reverse complement strand
TGGACGCGCTGTGCTCGGCGGCGGCGCGGGTGTTCGCGCGGGCGATGGTGCGCGGCCTGCTGGCGGCGACGGCCGCGGGCGGGGTGCCGGCCTACCGGGACGTGTGGCCGGAGGCGTTCGGCTGAGTCAGAGGTCGGGGAGGGGGTCCGGCGGCAGGTCGTGGGCACCTTCGAGGTTGGCCGCGCGGACGGCACTGACGTACTCCTCGTCGATCTCCAGGTGCAGTTCGGCGACGGTGAGTACCGGGCCGAGTGACGGGTGGACCTCGACCGGGCCGATCTCGGTGCGCCGCGGGAGCCGGTCGTAGACGGCCTTCGGCGTGTAGCGCCGGAAGCGGCCGCCGTAGAGGATGGTGATGCTGCGGTCGGTGACCACGACGAAGAAGGCGGCGCGCGTGCGGACGCCGTTGACGTACAGCGAGATTCCGGGGATGAGGTACTGGATCCGCTCGCCGTCCCGGAGGAACTTCCGGCAGCGCTCGCGGGCGATCGACGGCATCGGCATGACCCCAGTGTGCTCTCCAGCACAGCATCTCAAGATATGGATCGCTTGTGTCCACGACCTAAGATGTCGATGTGCTCCGGATTCGCCGTGAACTCGTCGACGAGATCGTCGCCCACGCCCGTCGTGACCACCCCGACGAGGCGTGCGGCGTGATCGCCGGGCCCGAGGGGTCCGATTCGCCCGAGCGGTTCATCCCCATGCTGAACGCGGCCCGCTCGCCGACGTTCTACGAATTCGACTCCGCCGACCTGCTGAAGCTCTACCGCGAGCTGGACGCGAACGACGAGGCGCCGGTGGTCATCTACCACTCGCACACCGCGACCGAGGCGTACCCGTCGCGGACCGACGCGAACATCGCGGCCGAGCCGGACGCGCACTACGTGCTCGTCTCCACCCGCGACCCCGAAGTGCACGAGTTCCGGTCGTACCGGATCGTGGACGCCGAGATCACCGAGGAGCCGGTCGAGATCATCGACTGACGACCGGAATAAAGCGCCGCGCCGAGTGCGTCTGCGTCTAGGAAACCACCGGAGGTAAGAACCCATGGCCGTGACCGTCTCCATCCCGACGATCCTGCGCACCCACACCGGCGGCGAGAAGTCCGTCGAGGCGAAGGGCGCGACCGTGCTCGAGATCATCGACGACGTCGAGTCCCGGCACGCCGGCATCAAGGCGCGCCTGGTCAAGGAGGAGAAGCTGCACCGCTTCATCAACGTCTACGTCAACGACGAGGACGTGCGCTTCTCCGGTGGCCTCGAGGCCGAGGTCAAGGACGGCGACACCCTGACCATCCTCCCCGCCGTGGCCGGTGGCTGATCGATGGCTCGCTTCGAGTCCCTGCTCGACGCGCTCGGCGGCACCCCGCTGGTCGGGCTGCCCCGGCTCTCCCCGACGCACGACGTGCGCCTCTGGGCGAAGCTGGAGGACCGCAACCCGACCGGCTCGATCAAGGACCGCCCCGCGCTGGCCATGATCGAAGCCGCCGAGCGCGAGGGCAAGCTGCGGCGCGGCTCCACGATCCTGGAGCCGACGTCGGGCAACACCGGCATCGCGCTGGCCATGGCCGCCAAGCTCAAGGGCTACGGGCTGGTCTGCGTCATGCCGGAGAACACCTCGACCGAGCGCAAGCAGCTGCTGCAGGCCTACGGCGCGCGGATCGTCTTCTCGCCGGCCGCGGGCGGCTCGAACGAGGCCGTCCGGCGGGCGAAGGAACTGGCCGAGGCCAACCCGGACTGGGTCATGCTCTACCAGTACGGCAACCCGGCCAACGCCGACGCGCACTACCGCGGCACCGGTCCCGAGCTGCTCAAGGACCTGCCGACGCTGACGCACTTCGTCGGCGGCCTCGGCACGACCGGCACGCTGGTCGGCGTCGGGCGGTACCTGCACGAGGCCAAGCCGGAGGTCCAGATCATCGCCGCCGAGCCGCGCTACGGCGAGCTGGTGTACGGCCTGCGCAACCTCGACGAGGGGTTCGTGCCGGAGCTGTACGACCCCAGCGTGCTGAACGGGCGGTACTCGGTCGGCGCGTACGACGCGCTGCGCCGCACGCGTGAGCTGCTGGAGCACGAAGGCATCTTCGCGGGCATCTCGACCGGCGCGGTGCTGCACGCGGCGCTGGCCGTCGCCGAGAAGGCCGCGGCGCGCGGCGAGACGGCCGACGTCGCCTTCGTCGTGGCCGACGCCGGGTGGAAGTACCTGTCGACGGGGGCGTACGCCGGTTCGCTCGACGAAGCGGCGGAGCGGCTCGACGGGCAGCTCTGGGCCTGAGCTACTCCGCTTTCCAGAGTTCGGGCAGGCCGAGGCCGACGCCGTCGGCCTCGGCCAGCCGCTCGAAGGTGGCCATCGTCGTGTCCAGGTCGTCGAAGACCTTCGGCAGCAGCTTGAGCGGCTTGCTGAGCGGCCGCCAGAAGGCGTCCCAGTGCACCGGCCGGACGGTCCGGGCGCCGACCGCGCCGACGGTCTCCCGCCAGTACTCTTCGCGCCACCGTTCGGTCTTCTTCCCCGCCGCGCCGATACCGAGGTAGACGACGTCCGCGGCGTGGCCGGCCAGCGCGCCCGGCACGAAGTTCGCCGACGCGTGGACCAGGACGCTGCCCGCCGGGTGGGCGATGTGGAACGAGTAGCACCGCCCGGTCTTGAACGCCTTGGCCTTCGCCGGCAGCCGGACCGGCTCGGTGATCTCGCCGGGCACCCGGTCGCCGTCGCTGTGGCGGGCGTCGACGGGAGTGACGGTGAACGAGCCGAACTCCACGGGCTTGCCGGGGACCAGCTCCTCGAACGGCTCGGCCGCCAGGTCGTAGCCCTCCTGGATCTTGCGCGTCGACGGCGAGCCGGCCAACGTGGCGCCGGTCAGCTTCGCCACCACCGGGGCGTCCAGGGCGTGGTCCACGTGCGAATGCGCGACCAGGACGGCGTCCAGTGCCGTGACGCCGAGCCGGCGCAGGGCCTCGCCGATCCGGCCGCGGTCCGGCGCCACCCGCGTCGCCAGCTTCAGCGGGGACGGCCGCGAGAAGAAGCCGTCGACCAGCACGGCCGACGTACCGTCGCTGACCAGCACGTTCGAGACTCCGGCGAACGCCGTGCGCAGTTCGGGCATGCTGTCACTATGAAGGTCATCGGGCTGCTCGGCGGGATGAGCTGGGAATCTTCCGCCGAGTACTACCGGCTCGTCAACGAACGGGTGAAAGCCGTGCGCGGCGGGTTCCACTCGGCGCACACCGTCCTCTACTCCGTCGACTTCGCCGCGATCGAGCGCATGCAGGCCGGCGGCCGCTGGGACGACGCCGGCGCGGAGCTGAACCGTGCCGCCAAGGCCCTCGAAGCGGCCGGAGCGGACTTCGTCGTGCTCTGCACCAACACCATGCACAAGGTCGCCGACCGGCTCGAAGACGGCCTCGGCATCCCGCTGCTGCACCTCGGCGACGCGACGGCCACGGCCGTGAAGGCCGCCGGGATCCGCCGCGTCGGCCTGCTCGGCACCGGGTTCACCATGGGACAGCCCTTCTACCGCGACCGCCTCGCTGCGCACGGCCTCGACGTGCTCGTGCCGCCCGCCGAAGACCGCGAGCTCGTGCACCGGGTGATCTACGACGAGCTGGTGCTCGGCGTCGTCGAGCCCGCCTCCCGCGAGGCCTACCGCGGGGTGATCGCGCGGCTCGCCGAGGCCGGTGCCGAAGGCGTCATCTACGGCTGCACGGAGATCGAGCTGCTGGTCGGCCCCGAGGACTCCCCGGTGCCGACCTTCCCGACGACCCGCCTGCACGCCGAAGCGGCGGTGGACTACGCGCTGGGCACCACCTCGCTGCCCGTGCCGCCGACGTGAGCCTCGTGCTGGGCGACGCACTGCCGCCACAGCCGTGCGCGTTCTTCCTCGGTGAACAGCGCCGCGGCGATGCCGAACACGTCCCCGGCGGCCGCCCACCAGTCGCCGGGTGACTCGATCAGCTCCTTCGCGCCGTGGCGGTTCAGCGTCAGCGCGCGCAGGGTGTCGGCGCCCGCCGCGTCCCGCCGTTGCACCACGCAGACCCGCACGAACCCGGACTCGGGGGCGCTCGACAGCCAGGCGTGCTTCTCGGCGAAGTCGGCCATCTCCGCGACGCCGGGCGCGAAGTCCATGCCGGTGAAGCTGCCCGAGGGGTCGTGCTCGAACCGCCAGCCGCCCGGCGCCACCTCCGACGGCCGCAGCCGGTAGGTGTTCGGGCCCTGCACGTAGGTGCCTTCCCGGAGGGGGAGCGGTTCGTGCGGGCCGTCGCCGAGCCCCACGTCGACCAGCCAGGCCGTCTCCAGGGCGTCCGGCAGCCCGGTGACGGTCAGCGCCAGGTGGTTGCGGTCGACGTTCGGCGCGTCCTCCGGGCCGCCCTGCACCCCGCCGATGTGCCGCGTGACCTGGTAGCCGAGCGCGTGCAGCAACGCCGAGAAGGCGCCGTTGAGGTGGTAGCAGTACCCGCCGCGGCCCCGCAGGATCCGCGCCAGCGACGCCGAAGGGTCGAGCGGGGTCGGCCGCCCGAGCTGGACCTCCAGCGCTTCGTAGGGCACGCGTTCGACGTGCGCCGCGTGCAGCCGCCGCAGGGCGGCGAGGCTCGGCGGCTCGGCTTCGAGGCCGAGCCGCGCGAGGTAACCGGTGACGTCCATGCCGGCCACGCTAGCGGCGACCACCGACAAAACCGCCGGATCAGGGATTTCACCCGAGGCGCGGGCGCCCGGCCCGGACGTAGCCTCGAAAACGTGAGCACACCGATCCCTGCCCCGGAAACCGACGCCGCCAAGCGCGTGCTGCCGCCGCGACCGAAGGCGGCCGCGCTCGTCGCGCTGTCGTTCACCCTGCTGCTCTACCTGGTCGAGCTGGTGGACGTGATCCTGCCCGGCGACCTGGACCAGGGCGGCATCCATTCCCGCGAGCTCTCCGGGCTGGACGGCGTGCTGTTCGCGCCGGTGCTGCACGCCGGCTGGTCGCACCTGTTCGCCAACACCGTGCCCGTGCTGCTGTTCTCCTTCCTCGCGATGGCCGCGGGGATCGGCCGGTTCGCGCTGGTCACGGCCATCATCTGGGTGGTGTCCGGGCTCGGCGTGTGGCTGATCGGGCCGGCCAACGCGGTCACCGTCGGCGCCTCCGGGCTGGCCTTCGGCTGGCTCGCCTACCTGCTGGTCCGCGGCATCTTCAACCGCGCGGCCGGGCAGATCCTCGTCGCCGTCGTCCTGCTCGGCGTGTGGAGCGGCATGCTGGCCGGGCTGCTGCCGGGCAACCCCGGCGTCTCCTGGCAGGGCCACCTGTTCGGCGCGCTGGCCGGGGTACTGGCGGCGTGGCTGACGAGCCGCCGGTCGGGCAAGGCGGCTCCGGCCGCGGCAGGTAACCTCGACGTGTGACGTCTCCGCCCGCTGATGCCCCGGTCGGCGTGTTCGATTCCGGCGTCGGCGGGCTGACGGTCGCGAGGGCGATCCTCGAGCAGCTCCCCGCCGAGCAGCTCCGCTACGTCGGCGACACGGCGCACAACCCGTACGGCCCGCTCCCGATCGCCACCGCGCGCAGCTACGCGCTCGCGGCGCTCGACGAACTCGTCGAGAGCGGCGTGAAGGCCTTGGTCATCGCCTGCAACACCGCGTCCGCCGCCTGCCTGCGCGACGCCCGCGAGCGCTACGACGTCCCCGTGATCGAGGTCGTGCTGCCCGCCGCGCGCCGCGCCGTCGTCGCGACGCACACCCGGCGCGTCGGCGTCATCGGCACCGAGGGCACCGTGCGGTCGCGGGCCTACGAGGACGCGTTCGCCGCGGCGCCCGACGTCACGCTCACCAGTGTCGCCTGCCCGCGGTTCGTGGACTTCGTCGAACGCGGCATCACCTCCGGCCGCCAGGTGCTCGGGCTCGCGCAGGGCTACCTGCAGCCGCTGCTCGACGCGCAGGTCGACACGCTCGTGCTCGGCTGCACGCACTACCCGCTGCTGCAGGGCGTGCTGCAGATCGTGATGGGCCAGGAGGTGACGCTGGTTTCGAGTGCCGAGGAGACCGCGAAGGACCTCGTCCGCGTGCTCACCGAGCTCGACCTGCTGACCACCCGGGACACCCCGCCGCGGCACGAGTTCGTGGCCACCGGTTCGGCCGAGCCGTTCGCCCGGCTGGCCCAGCGGTTCATGGGCTTCGCTCCGGGTGTCCTCGCTCCCACCACCGCGTGATCGGCGCGGCGGGCGCTTAGGGTGTCGAGGTGCGACTGACCATCCTCGGGTGCTCCGGCAGCATCCCCGGGCCGAACGCGGCCGCGTCCGGTTACCTGGTCGAGGCCGAGGGCTTCCTGCTCGGCCTCGAACTCGGCAACGGCACGCTGGCGCAGCTGCAGGCCGTGGCCGACCCGTTCGACCTCGACGCGCTCGTGCTCACCCACCTGCACCCCGACCACTGCGCCGACGTCAGCGCGCTCACCGTCCTGCGGCGCTACCACCCGGCGCCGCCGTACCCCGCGCGGCCGCGCCTGCTGCCGCTGTACGCGCCACCGGACGCGCCCACGCGGCTGGCGAACGCGTACGCGCCCAACGAGACCGAGCGGGCCGTCACCGACCTTTCGGACGTCTACGCCTTCCGCCCGCTGCGGCCGGAGCCGTTCCGGATCGGGCCGTTCGACGTCGTCGCGGTCGAGGTCGCCCACCCGACCCCGGCGTACGGCCTCCGGATCTCCTACGGTGGCCGGATCCTGGCGTTCACCGGCGACACCGGCCCGTGCGCGGCGCTGAACGAACTCGCCGACGGCGTCGACCTGCTGCTCGCGGAGGCGTCCTGGACGGATTCGGCGGAGCGGCCGCCGGGCGTGCACCTGTCCGGCAAGCAGGCCGGCGAGCTGGCCCGCGACGCCGGGGTCGGCCGGCTGCTGCTGACGCACATCGCGCCGTGGACCGACGCGGGCGCGGTTCTCGCGGAAGCCTCGGCCGAGTTCGCCGGAGCCGAGGTCGTCAAGCAGGGTGCCGTCTACGACGTGTGAGCGGCGCGGTCCTAGAGTGCTCCCGTGGCTCGAAAAGATGGCAGGAACGACGACCAGCTCCGTGACATCAAGATCACCCGGGGGTTCCAGCAGTGGCCGGCGGGTTCGGTGCTGATCGAATTCGGCAACACGCGGGTGCTGTGCGCGGCGAGCGTCACCGAAGGCGTCCCGCGCTGGCGGGCCGGCTCCGGCCTCGGCTGGGTGACGGCCGAGTACGCGATGCTGCCGTCCGCGACCAACACCCGCGGTGACCGCGAGTCGGTGAAGGGCCGGATCGGCGGCCGCACGCACGAGATTTCGCGGCTGATCGGCCGTTCGCTGCGCGCCTGCATCGACCTGGCGGCGCTGGGCGAGAACACGATCGTCATCGACTGCGACGTCATCCAGGCCGACGGCGGCACCCGCACCGCGGCGGTGACCGGTGGTTACGTGGCGCTGGCGGACGCGATCACGTGGCTGGGCGCGGCGAACCGCCTCAACGACCCGCAGCCGCTGTCCTCTTCGGTGGCCGCGGTGAGCGTGGGTGTGGTCGACGGCCGGGTCCGGCTGGACCTGCCGTACGAGGAGGATTCGCGCGCCGAGGTCGACATGAACGTCGTCGCGACGGACGCGGGCACGCTGATCGAGGTCCAGGGCACCGGCGAGGGCGCGACCTTCGCCCGGTCCACTTTGGACAAGATGCTGGACATCGCCCTCGCGGGGTGCGAAGAGCTGACCCGGCTGCAGAACGAGGCGCTGGCGCTGCCGTACCCGGGTGAGCTGCCGGAACCCCGGCCGGACAAGAAGAAGGGGTCGAAGTGACGAAGCTGCTTCTGGCCACGCGGAACGCGAAGAAGCTGGGCGAGCTCCGGCGGATCCTTTCCGCCGAAGGGATTTCCGGCATCGAGGTGCTCGGTCTCGCCGATGTGCCCGACTTTCCCGAGGCCCCCGAGACGGCGCCGGACTTCGAGGGCAATGCTGTCGCGAAGGCCAGGGATGCGGTTGCGGCTACCGGGCTGCCCGCCATCGCGGACGACTCGGGGCTCGCGGTCGACGCGTTGAACGGGATGCCCGGGGTCTTGTCGGCTCGGTGGTCGGGTCGGCACGGGGACGACGAGGCGAACCTGGATCTGGTGCTGGGGCAGCTCGGGGACGTCCCGGACGAGCGCCGCGGCGCCCAGTTCGTCTGCGCGGCGGCGTTGGTGCTGGCGTCGGGCGAGGAGACCGTGGTCCGCGGCGAGTGGCGTGGCTCGCTCGTGCGCGCCCGTCGGGGTGCTAACGGGTTCGGGTACGACCCGATCTTCCAGCCGGACGGCGAATCGCGGACATCGGCGGAGATGGAACCGGCGGAGAAGGACGCGCTTTCCCACCGGGGACGGGCCTTGCGGGCGCTACTGCCGGCGTTGCGCGACCTGGCTTAGATCAGTTTGACGCCGGGGCCGAGCTTCTCCGTGCCGAGGAGCTCGGTCTCGGTCGCCTGGACGGTCACGTCGAGGTCGGCCAGCGGGCTCAGGTCGACCGGCGAAGTGAGGGCGTCGAGCGTGAGCTTGCGCAACCGCGGGGTGGCGAGCGGCCGGAGGTCGTCGACCTCCACTTCGCTGAAGAAGAAGCTGGTGGCGCTGGGGAAGCACGCGGCGAACCGCGCGCCGGCCACCTGGTTCGCTGAGATCCCCGGCTGGCCGAACACGACGACGTGGTTCGGTGCCGCAATGGGTTGCGAGGCGGCCAGTGCGTCAGGCTGGATGCCGCGGAGGAAGAGCGTGTTCAGGTTTTCCAGCGCGCACAGCGGATCCAGCGTTTCGACCTCCTGCAGCTGATCGACCGCCAGGAAGTCGAGATCCGTCAGTTCGGCGAAGTCGTCGAGGTTCCGCCACGGCGTGTTTCCGGTCAGGGCCAGGAAAACCAGCCGGTCGAGGTGCTTCAGGTGCTGGACGTTGGTGTACCCGCGGGCGAAGTTCAACGAGAGGGACGTGATCGCGGGGTGCTCGCGCAGCGGGGCGAGGTCGACGATCGTCTCGCCGTCGAAGCACAACCGGACGTGGCCCAGGTGCGGCAGGCCGTCGAGCACGCCGAGGTCGCTCAGCTCGTCCGCTCGGGACAGCTTGACCTTCGCCCGGGTCAGGTTCCGCAACCGGTGCAGGTGCGGGAGGAGCCGCGCGCTCCGGACGGTCGCCTCTCCGTCGGCCAACGGGGAATCGGCGAGGACGTCGACGGCGAAGCGTTCCGGGTCGAAGTACTGCCACGCCACGGTCAGCTGTTCCTGCACCGCCCGGCGGGGGTCCTGGGCGTAGGCGTGCAACAGGGTCAGCGCCTCGGCTCCCGCGGTGAGCGCCGCGGCCCGGACCGTGGCCGCCGCGACCGCGTCCGAGAGGCCGTCGAGCGTCTTGGGCAGGTACCGCAGCACGCGGTGCCCGATCGACGCCAGTGACTGCGTCTCCCGCAGGCTGCGCGGCGGCACCAGCTGCTCCCGGATCACCGCCTCGACCCGCGCGATGACGTCCGGGGACGCGTTGCTCACCGTCTCCAAGGACGCCGCCGCCAGCAGGCGCAAGTGCCGGGCATGGCGGGGTTCCTCGTCCGCCCGGTCCAGGATCCCGGTCAGCAGCGTCCCGGCTTGATGGTGCTTCGCGTGGCCGCACGCCATCACGAACGTCTCCCACCACGTGTCCAGATGAGCCTTCGCGACCAACGTCTCCAGGTGGTCCTGTTCGGTGGCTTCGTTGGCGGCCAAGCACTCCTGGAACGTCCGGTGCACGAAGTCGACCCGGTCCCGGACCGGCTCGCGCAGCACGCCGCTGCGTTCCAGCAAGTGGTCCAGGACTTCCGACGGCGAGTGGTCGACGTGCGGGAGCGAGGGCAGGCGGCGGGTGAGGTGGGCCAGCACCCGCTCCTTCGGCAGTTCCACCTTCGACGCCAGCGAAAGCCGCCACGCCAGGTCGCCGAGCAGGACTTCCTTCTGGGACTCGGTGAGGATCACGTCGATCCGCCGCTCCGCGTCGCGCAGGTGCAGCAGCATCGACAACGCCTTGCGGTACAGGTCCATCCGGTCCCGCGGCAGCTCCGAGCGTTGTGCCAGGTTCAGCGCGCACAACATCGCGCACAGCAGCGGGCTCGCGGCCAGCGTCCGCAGGTGCGGCCGGCTGTCGAGCTGGTTCAGCAGCCGCCGCTGGACCGCGGGGACGTCGGTGCCCGGGCGGACCGTGCCGCCGGCCGCGGCCGCCTTGTGCCAGCGGGTCACCAGCGCGTCGATGTCGGCCGCGTTCATCGGCTCCAGCAGGACGCAGCCGAAACCCTCCTGCGCCAGCCAGCGCCGGTCGGCCGCCGCCGTGCGGGAGGTCACCACGATCAGGGTGTCCGGGAACGCCGTCGACAGCTTGCGCAGCCACGACTTCACCTCACGGCGGTGCCCGGTCCCCACCTCGTCGACGCCGTCGACCAGGACCATCGCGCGGCCGCTTTCGAGCACCCGGCGGGCCCAGCTGTCCGGTGGGGCCTGCATCGGCGCGATGTGGGCGAGGAAGTCCTCCGGCCGCGGCAACGGCTCCGCGGCGAAGCTGCGCAGCCTGATGGGGAACGGGACCCGGCCGTTCCAGCCCGCGAGCTTGCCGATGAACCGGCCGCGGGCCGCCGTCACCGCCAGCCAGTCCAGCAGCGTCGTCTTGCCCGAGCCGGCCTCGCCGCGCACCAGGACGCGGGTGGCGCCGCTCAACGCCGTCTCGACCCGCATGTTCGCGCTGCCCGCGCGGTCGCGGCGCTTCTCGAACCACAGCTCGTCCGTGCGCCGGTCCGCCCGGCGCGGTTCGCCTTCGGGGGAGACGCTCAAGCTCAGGTAGGCGACCGTCAGCGGCAGCGCCGGCTGGTCGTCCATGGTCAGGCCGAGCAGTTCCAGCCGGTCGAGGTCGCGGGCGAGCAGGCGCAGGTACGCCGCTTCGAACTCGGCGTCGTGGTCGACGCCCTCGGGGGCCGCGAGACTCGTCTTCGGCACCCGGGCCAGCAGCTCGTCGAGCTGGTCGCTCTGGCGGCTCAGCCGGCCGAGCACCTCGGCCAGCGCGCGAGGCTGGAAGGACGGCAGGTGGCGGACCACCTGCACGAGGTGGCGGCACGACAGGTCCAGCGCCAGCTCGTACAGCGCGGCCGCCTGCGGGGCGAGCAGCCGCTCGCGGGCCAGGTCACCCCGGAGCCTCCTGGCCAGCTGCTCGGGATCTGCGTCCACGGCCAGGAAGGCCTCATCGGACAGGTCCGCGCTGGTCAGGGTGTCTTCGACGGCCAGGAAGGCGGCGTCGATCTCGTTCTGTGGCAAGGCCGAGAACCGGTCGGCGAGGACCTCCTCCAGCTGCTCGGCCACCTGCGTGCCGATCGTCCGGACGAGGTTTTCCAGCTTCCGCCGCTCCAGCGGTCCCTTCAGCTCGCCTGCCGCCAGATCGGCCAGGTCGGCGGAGCGTTCGAAGCCCGCCTTCCGCCGCCGCAGCCACGACTTGGCGGCCGCGGAGGCGATCTGGCCGCCCAGCTTGAGCGCCGGCCCCTCCAGGCTCGTCAACGCGTCAGGAGGCGAGGCCGAGGTCGCGGATCAGCTTCGCCACGTGGCCGGCCGCCCGGACGTTGTACCAGGCGTGCGCGATCTTGCCCTCGGCGTCGACCACGAACGTCGACCGGATCACGCCCAGGTACGTCTTCCCGTAGTTCTTCTTCTCGCCGTACGCCGCCCACGCCTCGATGACCGACTTCTCCGGGTCGCCCAGGATCGGGAACGTCAGCTTCTCGTTTTCCGCGAACTTCGCCAGTTTCGCCTGCGTGTCCGGGGAAATGCCGATCACGCGGTAGCCGGCGTCGTTCAGCTGGGCCAGGTTGTCGCGGAAGTCGCAGGCCTGCTTCGTGCAGCCCGGGGTGCTCGCCGCCGGGTAGAAGTAGACGACCACGGACTCGCCGCGGAAGTCGCGCAGGGAGACGTCGTTGCCCTCGCTGTCGGGCAGGGTGAAGTCCGGGGCTTCGTCACCCGGGGAAAGACGCTCGGTCATGGGCCGAGCGTAACGTCACGCGGGGCCGCAGTAGGTGACCGCTGCGGGTTCGGTCGCGCTCGGGCGGAGCTGCAGCCGCAGCTGCACCTGCTCGCGCGGGACCGCGAACGCCAGCGTGATGTGCACCGACCGCCCCGGCAGCACGTCCTTGCCCGCGTCGGTGATGCCGGTGAAGCCCTGCGTCGTGTCCACGATCTGCTTGACCGCGGTGCCCGACGCCGTCGCGGTGACCGTGAGACCCGACAGCTTGTAGGTCGTCGCGCCCTCGTTCGTGAGCTGGACGTCGAACGCCGCGCCGCGCGGGCTCTGCGGGTACGCCGACGAGCTGGGGCGGAACGACTTCGGGGAGCCGACCGAGAGGGTGAGGCCGCTGGCGAACCGGTGGTCGGCGCCGAACTTGAGGTCGTTGCCCGCCTGGGAGGCCGAGGCGCCGGCACCCGCCGGGGAGCCGGCGGCGCCCAGCGCCGCGGTACCGCCTTGCGTCGAAGGGACCCCGCACGCCACCGCCAGGCCGAGCAGTCCTGAGGTGAACATGATCTTGCACGTGCGCGCGAGCGCCATCGCGGGTACTCCAGTCGGCGGGTCGGGGGTGCCGTCGGCAACGGGGGATTGCCGGGCGAACCCGCTCCACTCTGGCCGTGATCGCGCGTGGTTACGAGGCGCGACCGGGGGTTGTCGCGCACCTGGTGCCACCCCGTGGCCAATCCGTGACCGGAACGGCACCGCTCGTGACAATCACTGCCGACATGCCACTTAAACGGCGAGCGCGAACAGCAGGATGAAGATCGCCACGCCGGCCACCCACGCGGCCATCAGCCAGCCGAAATCCCGGATCGGGTCGACCGCGCGGCTCTCTTCGCCCGGCACGTACACGCCGCGTTCCTCGAACCAGTCCGCCCAGCGGGCGAACCAGCCCAACGGGTTGCGCGACGACATGTTCCACCTCCGGCCCGGACACCTGGAGTCACAGTACGGGTTCGGCCTCGGCCACCGAAAGGCATGTAACCGCTTACCGCCCGTGACACGACGTGCCACTGCCGAGTGAACGACGCCGTCACTCGTGTAGATCTTCAGACGACGCCGTTGCGCTGGAGCACCGACACCGCCCGGACGGTCGCGTAGCCCCGCCATTCGAGCTCCGCGGCGGGCGAAAAGCTCGCGAAATCCACCCGCCAGCCGCCGTCGTCCCGCTGTTCGCCGGCGAGCCGCCGCAGCTCGTTCTCGATGACGTCGTTCTTGAACAACGCGCGGGCCGGGCGGTCGGGCAGAGGCGCGAAGTCCAGCGCGCGCAGGGTCTCGCCGTCCGAGCCGCCGGCCACCGGCGCCAGGCCGTCGGGCGGGACGAACGCGGCTAGGTGCTTCAGCAGGCCGGGCGCCTCGGCGTGGAGGTCGTGGGCCGCGTCGGCGAACTGCACGGCGAACGAGAGCGCGATCGCGTGCGGCGCCTCGGAGAGTTCGCGGATGGCGCGGAAGCAGTACTGGGTCGCGGCCGTCAGCCACGGGTGCTCGCGGACCGCGCGGTCGTGACGGGCGACGCGCAGGGCCACGCTGGCGGTGAACGCGGTGCTCTGCAAGGTGGCGACGGCGGGATCGGCCTGCGCCCAGAACGGCGCGCAGCCCGCCGGGTCCGCGACGGGCACGGCGAAGGGCAGCCCGCCGTCCGGCAGCGAGACCGACGCCAGCCAGTCACAGAGCTTCGCCGCGTGCGGCGACGTGCCGGGCGCGATGTCCTCGAAGACCTCGAAGGCGTGCAGCGCGCCACCGGGCTGGCTCTCCGGCGCCCGCAGGTCCGGCTCGAGCCCCCAGCCGTAGCCGCCGTCGGGGTTGCGGTACCCGTCGACGGCGGCCAGCACGGCGCTGACGTCGGTCTGGCCACCCAGCAGCTCGAAGCGGCGGCGGTCGAGGAGGCGGGCGTGCGTCGCCATGAAGGAGGCTGCGGCGGAAAGGTTCACAGGCATGCGGCCAGCGTCGCACCTGCTGGGGGGCGCGGTCTTGAACGGATCGGCGCCCTCAGGGCAGCTGCGGTCCCGCGAGCGCCGCGGCCTCCCGCAGGCGGGCCGCGTCCTGGCCCGGTGGGGCGCCGAACAGGCGGCGGTACTCGCGGTTGAACTGCGACGGGCTGTCGTACCCCACCAGGTGACCCACGCCCGCGACGTCGCTGGAGTCGGCCACGAGCAGTGAACGGGCCTCCTGCAAGCGGATGCGCTTCTGGAACTGCAGCGGGCTCAGCGCGGTGACCGCGCGGAAGTGGCGGTGGAACGCCGACGGGCTCAGGTCGCTCAGCCGGGCGAGCTCCTCGATCCGCATCGGCTCGGCGTAGTTGTCCCTGATCCACCGGATCGCGCGGCTGACGTGGGACAGGCCGCTGTCGGCCAGGCCGATCTGGCGCACCAGGCCGCCGTGCGGGCCGGTCAGCAGGCGCCACAGGATCTCGCGCTCGATCAGCGGCGCGAGCACCGGCGCGTCCGACGGGTGGTCGAGCAGCCGCAGCAGCCGCCGCACCGCGTCGAGCAGTTCGGGGCTCGCGTCGCCGGTCGCGATCGGGGACGCCGGGAGGGTGCGGGACGAGCGGCCGGGCGGGGCCTCCAGCAGCAGCGGGGCGATCGCCGCCGGGCGCAGGGCCAGGCCGAGGCCGAGCGCCGGCGTGCGCCGGGTCGCGCCGACGAAGTGGCCGGTGACCGGCAGGTCGGTGCTGACCAGCAGGTACTGCCCGGCGCGGTACTCGTGGACGCGGTCGCCGAGCAGCAGCCGCTTGCCGCCCTGGGCCATGACGACGAACAGTGGTTCGGCGAGTGAGTGGTGCGGCTCACTGGTGTCCACTTTGGACAACAGAAGGCCGGGTACCGGTGTGCGCAGGTCCTCGCGAGCGTGGGTGGCGACGAGGTTCCGGATCTCGGTGAGCACCTCTCCAGGAAACCCAAGTCGAGAGGATCGTGCAACGCCGTGCGGGCATCGATCTACCGAACGCCACGTTAACGCGATTTCCTGGATTGACCGATCCGACACACAAGGAGAGTTTCGTGCCACTCGACCACTACGTCACCCTCGGCCGGTCCGGCCTCCGCGTCAGCCCGTTCGCCCTCGGCGCGATGACCTTCGGTGAGGACCCCGGTGGCGCCGGCTGCGGCGTCGAAGAGTCCGAGAAGATCCTCGCCACCTACCTCGACCTCGGCGGAAACTTCGTCGACACGGCCAATTTCTACACCAACGGCCACTCCGAAAAGATCCTCGGCGACTTCTTCGCCGCCCACCCCGGCCGTCGCGAGCACGTCGTGCTGGCGTCGAAGTTCTTCGGCAACATGTTCCCCGGCGATCCCAACGGCGGCGGCGCCGGCCGCGCGTCGATCATCGCGCAGCTCGACGAATCGCTCCGGCGGCTGCGGACCGAGCACCTCGACCTCTACTGGCTGCACAACTGGGACCGCCACACCCCGATCGAAGAGACCATGCGCACCCTCGACGACCTCGTGCGCGCGGGCAAGATCCGGTACGTCGGCTTCTCCAACACTCCGGCGTGGGTGACCGCGCAGGCGCAGACGACGGCGTTGCTGCGGGGCTGGACGCCGCTGATCGCGCTGCAGGTCGAGTACTCGCTGCTGGCGCGGACGGTCGAGGGCGAACTCGCGCCGTTCGCGCTCGACCAGGGCATCGCGCTGACGCCGTGGAGCCCGCTGAAGAACGGCTTCCTGTCGGGCAAGTACCGGCGCGGCACCGAGGTCGCCGACTCGGCCCGCGCGGCCTACGTCGGCGGCCCGTCCGAGGCGGAGTTCGCCGTCATCGACGCCGTCGCCGCGATCGCCGGTGAACTCGGGACGACGTCGGCGGCGGTGGCACTGGCGTGGCTGCTATCCCGGCGCGGCACGGTCGTCCCGATCGTCGGCGCGCGGCGGCTGGAGCACCTGACCGGCAACCTCGCGGCGCTGGAGGTCACGCTCTCGCCGGCCCAGCTCGCGACGCTGGACGAGGTCTCGGCGCCCACTTTGGACTACCCGGCGCCGATGCACGGTGCCCAGCGGGCGATGCTGCAGTTCGCAGGCACGACGGTCGACGGCGAACCGTCCACTGTGTACCCGCCACTGTTGCAAAGCGATGTGCGCTACTGACCTTTCACGCGGGCGAGGACATCGTTGAGGCTCTTGCGCACCCGTTCGGGGTCCCGCACCGCCGTCCGGAACTGTTCGTTGATCCCGCCGGGTGTCTCGTGCTTGCGGGCCAGCTCGCCGAGGGTGCCGTCGAACCCGGCCAGGGTGCGGCCGAGTTCGCCGAAGACGTGGGCGAGGTAGCCATTGGCGTCCTCCCCGGGGGGCGTCCCTCGTCCAGCGTATCGGGCCCAGCCGACAAAACCGCCGGATCGGGGTTGCCGCGGCGGCGTTGTCCACATCGGTGCCCGGGTGTGGACAACTCGGGCTGAACGGTGAAATCCGTTGCGCCGGAACGAAAGCAAGCCGCCTGCGAGCGGCATGGCGGACTCTAACCGCGGAAGGTGCGGCGGTAGGTGTCCGGGGGCACGCCGACCGCGCGGTTGAAGTGGCGGCGCAACGTCGTCGCCGTGCCCATTCCGACCGCTTCGGCGATGGACTCGACGCCGTTGTCGGTGTTCTCCAGCAGTTCCTGCGCGCGCCGGATCCGCTGGGTGAGCAGCCACTGCAACGGTGTCGTGCCGGTCGCCGCGCGGAAGTGGCGGCCGAGGTGGCGGGAGCTCATGTTCGCCTGGCGGGCCAGGTCTTCGACCGTCAGCGGCCGGTCGAGGCGGGCGGTGATCCACGGGAGCAGCGCGGACAGGGGGTGGTCGTCGCGGGTGGGGACCGGGGTGGCGACGAACTGGGCTTGGCCGCCGGCCCGGTGCGGTGGGACGACCAGGCGCCGCGCGACCGCGTTGGCGACCGACGGGCCGTGGTCGGCGCGCACCAGGTGCAGGCACAGGTCCATCGCCGCGGCTTTGCCCGCGGAGGTGAGCACCTGGCCGTTGTCGACGTAGAGGACGTCCGGGTCCACGGTCACCCGCGGGTAGCGGGCGGCGAGGACGTCGGTGTGCGCCCAGTGGGTGGTCGCGCGCAGCCCGTCCAGCAGGCCGGCGGCGGCCAGCACGAACGCGCCCGTGCAGAGGGACGCCACCCGCGCACCCC
>NZ_JAAGNB010000447.1:0-4774 GCF_010550475.1 Amycolatopsis sp. SID8362 | reverse complement strand
AAGACCCCCGCCGCTACAGCCGTCGCCGCCTGCTGGCCACCAGCGGCATCGCGGCCGGCGTCGGCGCGGTGGCCGGCGTCGGGTTGGTGCAGGGCGGCGCGAAGACGCCGCAGATCGGGCCGTCGGCGGCCCGGCGGTTCGCGGGCAAGGTCGTGCTGATCACCGGCGCGACGTCGGGTATCGGCCGGGCGGCGGCGCTGCGGTTCGCGGCCGAGGGCGGCAAGGTCGGCTTCTGCGGGCGCCGCGAGAACCTCGGCGCCGCGCTCGAGCGGGAGATCCGCGCGGCGGGCAGCGAGGCGACGTACGTGCGCGCCGACGTCCGCTCGGAAGACGACGTGAAGCGCTTTGTCGACACGATCGCAGGCAGGTACGGCGGGCTGAACGTGTGCTTCAACAACGCGGGCGTGACCGTCCAGAAGCCGTTGCACGAGTACAGCGCGGCGGAGTGGGACGACGTCGTGGGTACGAACCTGCGCGGCAATTTCCTGGCGCTGAAGCACGAGGTCCCGCACCTGAAGGCGGCGGGCGGCGGCACGGTGGTGGTGACGGCGTCGTCCAACGCGCTGGCCACGGACGCGGGCCGCGCGGCGTACACGGCGTCGAAACGCGGCCTGGTCGGCCTGGTCCAGACGGCGGCACTGGACTACGCGGCGGACGGGATCCGCGTCAACGCCCTGGTCCCGGGCACGACGAACACGGAACTGGTGCGCCGGGCCGGCGGCGCGATGGCCCTCCCGGACCCGGTCTGGGAAGCGATGGCGGCGAACTGGGCCCTGTCGAACGTGCCGGGCCTGAAGCGGATGGCGACGGCGGACGAGATCGCGGTCTTCGCGCTGGCACTGGCTTCGGGCGACTTCCCGTACATGACGGGCGCGCAGCTGGTAATCGATGGCGGGAAGACGGCGCACGCCTAAACTGGTGCCGGTGTTGATCACCACGGAACGCCTCACGCTGCACGCGTGGTCCGAAGACTGCTTCGACGGCTTGTTCGCACTGGCCCAGCTCCCGGAGACGGTCCGCTACGTCGGCACCGGCGAGCCGTGGAGCCACGAGTACACCCTGGGCAAGCACCGCGCGACGCTTGCCCACTGGGCATCGCACGGCTTCGGCTGGTTCGCGATTTCGGCTTCCCCCGGCTCGTTCGACGGCGTGGTGTCCTTGGTCTCCCGCAGCGCCACCGAGTCGGGCTTGGGCACGCCGGCCGTCGAGATGGGCTGGTGGATCGCCCCTTCGGGCTGGGGCCGGGGGTACGCGACGGAGGCGACTTCGGCGGTGCGGGACAAGGCTTTCGAGGCAGGCTGGGCGGACCGGCTGCTGGCGGTGTACGAACCGGCGAACACGGCGTCGGCCCGGGTGGTGGCGAAGCTGGGGTTCGCGCCGCACAGCAAGTTCACGCTGGAGGGGCGGGTCGAGCAGCGGGCGGTGCTGGACCGCCCGCCCGGCTAGGCGGACGCCGGGACCGGCACGTCGCCCACCCACCGCCGCAGGGCTTCCGCGAGCCCGGCGTCGTCCGTCCCCTCCGTCACCCAGGCAACGTGCCCGTCCGGCCGCAGAAGCACCGCGCCGATGTCCAAACCGGACGAAGCCGCCACCACCTCGACCCCCGCCGACCGCCCACCGAACGCCCCGGCCAGATCCACCAGCACCGGCCGCCCGGAATGCAGCAGCGCGGCCAAGTGCGTCGGCTGACCCGAAACGGTCAACGGAACATCCGGCGCCAGCCGGCCCAGCCAAGGGTGTTCACCGGTCTCGTACCGAGCGTCCAACCCGGTGATGATCTCGGCCAGCGCCCGGTTCCCCGCCGGGTGCGCCGCGACCCGCCGCAGCAAATCGGCCCACGGCTCGTCGCCCGCCTCCTCCACGGCGACCTGCGCCCGGGTGTTGGCCAGAATCCGCTCGCCCGCGGCATGCCGCTCGGCGTGATACGTGTCGAGCAGCCCCGAGGGAGCCGTCCCGCGTACGGTCGCCGCCAGCTTCCAGCCGAGGTTGAACGCGTCGTCCAGCGCCACGTTCACCCCGATCGCGCCCGCCGGCGGGTGGATGTGCGCCGCGTCCCCGGCCAGCAGCACGCGCCCCGACCGGTAACTCGACGCCAACCGGGCCGCGTCGCCGAAGCGGCTCAGCCAGCGGGGTGCGCGCAGCGGAACGTGCCGTCCCAGCACGGCGTCCACCTGCGCCTGCACCAGATCCAGCGTGACCGGCGTGTCCTTGTCCGACGGCGGCTCGTCCTCTCGGACGACGATGCGGACGTACCCGGGCCGCGGGATCACGAACACCGTCCGGCCGTCCGGACCGGCCGAAGGTCCGTACGGCAGCTCGCATTCGACGTCGGCGAGCAGCGCGAACCAGCGCGCGGAGACGCCGGGAAAGCCGATCCCGGCCTGCTTGCGGACAGTGCTGCGCCCGCCGTCGCAGCCGGCCAGGTACCGCGCCCGAATGGACAGTCCATTGTGGAGCGACGCGGTGACCCCGGAATCGTCTTGGGTGAAGGAAAGCAGCTCGTGGCCGCGCCGGATTTCGGCGCCGAGTTCCAGGGCGCGCGCCTCCAGGACCTCCTCGACGCGCGTTTGCGGGATGCCCAGCGAGAACGGGTGGTCGGTCGCCGCGCCGTCGAGCAGCAGCGGGCCGGGCAGGCCGGTGACCGGGGCGTGCGGCACCCGGTGGCCCTCGGCGACCAGGCCGTCGGCCAGCCCGCGCCGCGCCAGCAGGTCCAGCGCGCGCGAGTTCAGGTTGAAGCCGCGGCAGTACGGCGGGCGTTCCGGGTGGCGTTCGACGATCGTGGTGCGGACGCCCGCCAGCGCGAGTTCCGCGGCGAGCAGCAGGCCGGCCGGGCCGGCGCCGGCGATGAGGACGTCGGTTTCGAGCATGTTCTTCCCCTCAGGGGTGTTCGGGCCAGGGCAGGGAGCCGGCGCGGATTTCGGCGGCCGTGCGGCGGGCCCAGTCGAGCTCGGCCTGCGAGGCGTGCCGGACGAACTCGACCTCGATCATGAACAGCCGCGGCGCGCCCTTGCCGACCGTCTCGGCCAGCGCGGTGTCGGCGCCCTCGATGCGTCCGGCGAGGTGGCGCGCCCGTTCCTCCAGCGCGTCGGCGGCACGCTCCGGGCCGAGCGCGCCGAGGTAGCTCACCGCCGCGACGAACTTCGGGTACTCCGCGACCGGTTCGCGGACCAGTTCGTCGAGCCACGCGATGAACTCCTGGCGGCCGAGTTCGGTGTGCGCGTAGACGGTCCGCTCCGGCCGGTTGCCCTCCCGGACCGTCTCGACCGGCTCGATCCAGCGGTGCTTCGCCAGCGACTCCACGGTGTCGTAGAGCGAGCCGGGGTTGATCTTGAAACTCGTGTCCTTGTACCGCTCGCGCAGCGTGGACGCCATTTCGTACGGGTGCATCGGGCGTTCCAGCAGCAGGCCGAGCAGAGCGAGGGCGAGGGTGTTGCGGATCTTGCGCGGCACTAGTCGCTCCCTATCAGTCGGTTCCGACTATATGCCTGCCGTCAAGTGCGGCTAGAAGCGCGTGTGCGCCAGCCAGTGCCGGAACAGCTCCGCGTCACCGGACACGCCGATCCTCGGGTCGTCCGCGGCGAGGCGTCCGGTCAGCGCGAGGAGCAGGTCGGCGGCCCGGCCTTCGACGACCACGTCGGCCGCGGCGGGCTCGTCGCTCACCTCGACCGCCGACGGCGTCCGCCGGGCCAGCCAGGCGAGGTCCGGTTCGGTCGAGTGGAACAGCAGCGTCTCGCCGGTGCCCCGCAACGGCGTCCGGTCCAGCGCCGGGTGCCGCAGCCGCGAAAAGGCGGAGACCAGGCCGAGGCCTTCGGCGATGCCGTCCGCGGCGAGCTCGGCGTCGACGTCGTACGGCGCGCCGGTGGTGAGCGCCGCGTCCGCGCGGTGGACGACCGTCTCGTGGGTCAGCCGCCGCGTCCAGAACCCGGCGCGGCGATCGGGGGTCCAGGTCGACGTCGGGGTCTCGGGGCCGACTTCGGTCACCGCGGCGACGAGCCGTGCGGCGCCGTCGCGGAGCCAGTCGCCGAGGCCGGCGAATGCGGGCGGATCGTCGATCGTGACGGCCTCGAACGGCACGTACCCCGCCGGGCGGCTCAGGATGATCGCGGCGGACTTGTGGTACGCCACGCCGACGTGCCGGGTCAGGTCCCGCAGTGTCCACTCGGGACACGTCGGGACGCGCGAATCCGGTGCGGCGCCCGCGATCGCCATCCCGAACCGGTCCGCTTCGCCGAGGAGCGCGACGGCCAGCCGGTCGTGGCTCAAGGTCTTCACCCGGCCACGGTAGCCCGGTCCGCGGCGGCCATGGGGTCATGATCCGCTGCCCCGAAGGGCGGCGGGTCCGTAAGGTGGCGGCGTGACGGGTGACTTGAAACGCGCCCGCCTGGGGGTTTCGGTCGTGTTCGCGGTGTGCGGTGCCGCGTTCGCGACCTGGCTGGCCCGGGTACCGGCGGTGCAGGAGCAGCTGGGCCTGAGCACGGGCGCGCTGGCGACCGGCCTCTTCGGCCTCGCCGCCGGGTCGGTGCTGGTACTGCTGGGCGCGGGTGCGCTGCTGACCCGGATCGGCAGCCGCGCGGCGGTCGTCCTGGGCGCGGTCGTGCTGTGCGCGGGACTGCCGCTGGTCGCGTTCGCCTGGTCGGCGCCGGTGTTCGTCGCCGCGCTCGTCGTGCTCGGGGTCGGCAACAGCCTGCTCGACGTCGCGATGAACGCGCACGCCGCGCGCGTCGAGGAGGGCTACGGGCGCCCGATCTTCGCCGGCTTCCACGCCTTCTGGAAC
>NZ_JAAGNB010000398.1:0-6644 GCF_010550475.1 Amycolatopsis sp. SID8362 | reverse complement strand
GCCGCGCGCCCGGCTCGGCGCCGAGCTCTTCGCGCAGGACGCGCTCGGCCGACTCGTACGCCTCGATCGCGTCCGCGGTCCGGCCCGCGGCCCGCAACGCGACGATCAGCTGCGCCCACAGCTCTTCGCGCAGCGGGTGCTCGGTGACCAGCCCGCGCAGCTCGGCGACGGCCTCGCCGCAGCGGCCGAGGCCGATCCGCGCGCGCAGGCGCTGTTCCTGGACCGAAAGCCGGAGCTCGGCGAGCCGGGCGACGGTCGCGCCCCAGCTGTGGTCGTGCGGGAGTCCTTCGAGGACTTCGCCGCGCCACAGCGCGTCGGCGCGGTCCAAAAGCTTGAGAGCGCTCTCGGCACGGTCGCCGTCGAGCTCTTCCTGCGCTTCGCCGGCCAACGCGGCGAAGGCGAGGTGGTCCAGTTCGGCCGGGGACGCGGTCAGCAGGTAGCCGGACGCGCGGCTGCTGATCCGCTCGCCGAGGCCGGGGTCGATTTCGGCGAAGCGCCTTCGCAGCGAATGGACGTACGTGCGGATGTTCGCCGCCGCCGACCGGGGTGCCGAATCCGGCCACAGCACCTCGACCAGCACGTCGGTGGACACGACGACGTTCGGCTGCAGGGCCAGCGCGGCCAGCAGCAGCCGGGGCTTCGGCCCGCCCAGCGCGACGACCTGCCCGGCGGCGGTGACTTCCAGCGGGCCGAGGACGCGGATGGTCAGCGAGGTGGTCTCAACCTGCCCGATGAGTTCCCCCATGACCGGATGCTATGACCGCTCCGACCTCGGGCGATAGATCCATTCGGAGTGTCTGTGCGCGCGCGTGCGCGCGAGGGCGGGCTTTGTACGAGACGTGTACGGGGCGCGGTCACGCTCCCGCCATGAAGCGTTTGAACCTCCGGCGTATGGCCGGACTCGGGGTGATCGTGGCGGCGGTCGGCTCACTCGCGGTCGGCGGGGCGCTCGAGGCGTCCGCCGCGGCGAGCGGCACCGTGAAGACCGCGGGGGACCCGCTCAACGTCCGCCGGGCGCCGACCGCGAGCGCCACGGCCGTCAAGACCGTCGCGAACGGCGCGACCGTCGCCATCGACTGCCAGGTCAACGGGTCCTCGGTGACCGGCACCTACGGCACCAGCACGCTCTGGGACTACGTGCCCGCGCTCGGCGGGTACATCTCGGACACCTACGTCTACACCGGTTCGGACACGCGGATCGCGCCGGACTGCGGGGTCGGCACGGGCAGCGCCCAGTGCGCCGACGCCTGCGCCGGCGAGGGGCAGTACCGCTCGTCCGACTCGCACTTCCTGGTCTACGACACGAACGCCGACGGCTACTCGGCCGTCGTCGCCTACTGGCTCAAGGGCGGTGCCGGGCCGTTCTACGTCTGGAACTCCGGTGGCGAGGGCACGAAGGTCGACAAGGCCGTCTCCGTCCCGTCCGGCGGCTGGGTCTTCTACAAGGTCTGCGTCGCCAACTACACCACCGGAAAGCCGGACCTGAAGTCCTGCTCCGACGGCCTCACCGACTTCGCGGCCTGACCGCGTCCACCCGAGAGAAAGGGCTTTCCACCATGGGTCAGGTCAACCGGCGCAAGGTGCTCCTCGGCGGGCTCGCCGCGGTCACCGCCACCGCGGCTTCGGCGGCGCTGCCGTCGTGGGCGAACGCCCGCACCACGGTCGCCGCCCCCACCATCCACGACCCCTTCCAGCTCGGTGTCGCCTCCGGCGATCCGCTCCCCGACAGCGTGGTGCTGTGGACGAGACTCGCGCCGGCGCCGCTCAACCCGGACGGCTTCGGCGGCATGCCGGACGCCACCTACGCGGTGGACTGGGAGATCGCGAACGACGAGGCGTTCACCTCCGTCGTGCAGACCGGCCAGGCGAGCGCGGTCCGCTCGGCCGCGCACAGCGTCCACATCGAACCGACGGGGCTGCAGCCCGCGCGCGAGTACTTCTACCGCTTCAAGACCGGCGGCTACATCTCGCCGGTCGGCCGGACGCGCACCGCGCCCGCCGCCGGGGCCGCGGTCAACCAGCTCAAGTACTGCTTCAGCTCCTGCCAGCACTGGGAGGAGGGCTACTACCACGCGTACAAGGGGATCGTGGCCGACGACCCGGACCTGGTGCTGTTCCTCGGCGACTACATCTACGAGAAGAAGTCGGGCCGCGCTGCCGCGGAACGCAACCCGCGCAGCCTGGCCTTCACCGAGGAAGTGACGACGCTCGCGCAGTACCGCGCCCGCCACGCCCAGCACAAGACCGACGCCGACCTGCAGGCCGCGCACGCGATCGCGCCGTGGATCGTGGTGTTCGACGACCACGAGGTGATGAACAACTGGAACGGCACCACCTCACCGGCGTCGGCCGCGCGCAAGGCCGCCGGGTTCCAGGCCTTCTACGAGAACACCCCGATCCGCTCGACGGCCAAGCCGAACGGCTCGTCGATCCAGCTGTACCGCCAGTTCGTCTGGGGCAACCTGGCCCGCTTCCACATGCTCGACACGCGCCAGTACCGCAACGCCCAGGTCGCCGACCCCTCCGGTGACGCGGGCCCGTCCTGCACGGACATGCGCAGCACCACGCGCAGCATCCTCGGCAGCACCGAGGAAGCGTGGCTGCTCAAGCAGTTCGAGTCGCACCCGACGACGTGGGACTTCCTCGGCCAGCAGGTCTTCTTCGCCACGCGGGACGGCGACGGCAACAAGGCCACCTGCGAGAGCCCCGACTCCTGGCAGGGCTACGAGGCCTCCCGCAACCGGATCCAGCAGGGCTGGGTCGACCGGAAGGTCGCCAACCCGATCGTGCTCACCGGCGACGTCCACCGGCACTGGGCCGCCGACCTGCGCCTGGACTACTTCGACCACAGCGACCCGGTCATCGGCTCGGAGCTGGTCACGACGTCGGTGACGAGCAACAGCGACACCGCGACCGCGCCCAGTTCGACCTGGTACGCGAACAACCCGCACGTCAAGTACTGCAAGGGCGAGCGCGGCTACGTCCGCGTCACGACCACGCCGTCGCAAACGCGAGCGGACTTCATGACCACGTCCGACACCAGCGTGTACGACCCGGCGTCGGTCGTGATCAAGAACGACCGCAGCTACGTAGTGCAAGCGGGCACGCCCGGCCTCCAGCAGGTGTGAGCGCCGGAGCGCTACGCTGCGTGACGTGACCGATGAACCAGGCCTCCGGGAGCGCAAGAAGCTCCGCACGCGGACGGCGATCTCGACGGCGGCGATCCGGCTCTTCCTGGAGCGCGGGTTCGACGCCGTCGGGGTCGCCGAAGTGGCGGGCGCGGCCGAGGTGTCCAAGCGGACGCTCTTCGCCTACTTCCCGACCAAAGAGGACCTGGTGCTGCACCGGTTCGCCGACCACGAGACCGACGCGGCGGACGTCGTCCGCGCGCGCCGGCCCGGCCAGGGCCCGCTCGAAGCGCTGCGGGAGGCGTTCCTGCGCGGGCTCGGCGAACGCGAACCGGTGACCGGGCTGTGCGACGAGCCCGGCGTGCTCGCGGTCTTCCGGCTGGTCACCGGTACCCCCGCGCTGGTGGCCCGGCTGGCCGGGTTCACGTCCGCGGGGGAGGCCGCGCTGGCCGCCGCGCTCGGCGAGGCGGGCGTCCCGGTCCTCGACGCGGGCCTCGCCGCCGCGCAGATCTCGGCGGTCCGGCGGACCCTGGCCACGGCGAACATGGACGCGGTCGCGGCCGGTGTCCCGGCGCGGCAGCGGTTTCCGGCGGCCGTCGCCGCCGCCGAACGGGCGTTCACCCTGCTGTCGTCCGGAGTAGGGTTCGGCTGACGCCGCGCGCGATCATGCGGGATTCCCGGTGCGACCGTGAAAAACGCACGGTTTCGCCGGGCTCGCCGAAGGTAGACTTCGAATCCCGAAAGGACTCCGGGGGACCCGCGTCCGACTGGGGGTGGCGCGGGTCCCCCGGGCCCGCCGATCTTGACAGTCCGTTCGCGTCACTCGTAACCTGGGTTTTCCGCCGTCATGCCGAATTTCCCGATTCCATGACAAGGCGGTCTCACGGTGAAAAGATCTTTGCTGATCAGCTTGGCGGTGGCCGGGCTGGTGGTGGCCGGTACCGGGATCTCCACGGCCGCACCCGGCGGCGTGTACGACGTGAAGGACTACGGCGCCAAGGGCAACGGTTCCGCCGACGATTCTTCCGCCGTCAACAAGGCGATCACGGCGGCCAACGCCGCTGGTGGCGGCACCGTCCGGTTCACCTCCGGCACCTACAAGTCGGCGCACACGGTGCACCTCAAGAGCAACGTGACGATCCAGCTCGACGCCGGCGCGACGATCACCGGGTCCGGTGCGGACACCTACGACAAACCGGAAGCGAACCCCTGGGACGCCTACCAGGACTACGGCCACAGCCACTTCCACAACGCGATGTTCACCGGCGACAAGCTGACGAACATCGGCTTCACCGGCGCGGGCACCATCGACGGCGGCGGCAACCTGATCACCGGCAACCCGAAATCCGGGGAAGCGGACAAGATCCTGTCGCTCACCCGGTGCGACGGGCTGACGTTGTCCGGCATCAAGCTGCGCCGCGGCGGGCACTTCGCGGCGCTGATCAACGGCTGCAAGAACGTCGTCTCCGACCACCTGACCATCGACACGGCGGGCGACCGCGACGGCTGGAACATCATCAGCACCACGAACGTCACCATCACCAACGCCAGCATCGCCGCGAACGACGACGCGCTGGTGTTCAAGAGCGACTACGCGCTCGGCGCGAAACTGCCGAACGGGAACGTCACGGTGACCGGCGCCAAGCTCTCGGCGGTGTGCTGCAACGCGCTGATGTTCGGCTCCGAGACCTGCGGTGACTTCACCGGCTACCACTTCTCGGACATCGCGATCACCGGCGCGCACAAGTCGGGGATCGGGATCGTGTCGATGGACGGCGCGAAGATCTCCGACGTCCACTACCGGAACATCACGATGTCCGGGACGTATTCGCCGGTGATGATGAAGATCGGCACGCGGAAGCGGTGCGGGAACAGCCCCGGCGTCGGGTCGATCAGCGGGATCACGTTCGACAACGTCACCGGCACGCACACCGGCAGCAGTTTCAGCCCGACGATCTGGGGCGCGGACAGCGGCCACCGCGTCTCCGACGTCACCTTCACCGGCGTCAAGCTGAAGGTGCCGGGCGGCAACGGAACCATGTCGACCGGCGTCCCGAGCAACAACGCGACAGACTACAACCCGAAGAGCATCGGCACCCGCCCGTCCTACGGCTGGTACCTGCACTACGCGGCCGGCATCCGGTTCGTCGACAGCTCCGTGGAGTTCGGCAAGGACGACGGGCGCCCGGCGAGCATCGTCAACAACAGCTCGGACATCACCTTCGACCACTTCACCGCGGAGAAGGGCAGCGAGAGCCCGTACGACCTCGGCTTCCAGTCGGTGACCGGGTACTGCGTCAAGAATTCGGCGCTGCGCGTGAACGCGACCGGGTCCACTTCGGACTGCTGACGACGGAAGGGCCCCGGCCGGAAAGCCGGGGCCCTTCCTGCGGCGCGCCTCGTGGTCAGTGGTGGAACTGCTCGTTCATGATCAGGAACGCGCCGAGGCCGTGGAAGTCGTTGGTCTTGCGGGCCCGTGCGTAGTAGTAGGACAGGTCGCCGACGTTGGTGCCCTCGCAGATGTCGGTGATGTTCGTGAGGCCGTCGGCGCCGAGGGAGACCTTCTTCAGAACGCCGGCGTAACCCTTGTCCGCGACCGCCTGGTACTCCGCCGGCAGGTAGCCGCGCTCGACACCTCGGGCGATCGTGAACGCGTACATCGACGACGCCGACGTCTCCAGCCAGTTCTTCGGGTCGCCGCCGCGGTCGACGACCTGGTACCAGCGGCCGGTGGCCGGGTCCTGGTACCGCTGGTAGCCCGCGGCCAGGAACCGCACGACGTCGATCAGCGCGGCCCGCCGCGGGTGGTTCGGCGGCAGCACCTCGAGGATGTCGATGGCGGCCATGCCGAACCAGCCGATCGCGCGGGCCCAGTGGTACTTCGAGTGGTGCCCGGCGCCGCTCGCCCACGATTCGGAGCCGTCTTCGTCGTAGGCGTGGTACAGCAGGCCCTTCGCGGGTTCGCGCAGGTGGCTGAAGTACACGGAGATGTTCTTCGCCGACTCTTCGAAGCAGTACGCGCCGTCGTTGAACGCGGCGCCGTAGAGCGCGAGGAACGGCTGGGCCATGTACACGCCGTCGCCCCACAGCTGGCCGACCTTGCTCGTGGCGTGGAACATGCCGCCGTCGGACGTGCGGGGGTAGCCGGGGAACCGCTTGCGCAGCTGGTCGGCGGCCGTCTTGTACTTCTTGCGGCCGGTTTCGGCGTGCAGCAGCGGCAGCATCTGGCACGAGCGCATGGCGTCGAGGTTGGTGAAGCTGTTGGAAATGCCGCTGTCGGTGATGAACCGGTCGTACCAGGCGACGATGTAGTCGAGGTACTTCCGCTCGCCGGTGCGCTTGTAGAAGAGGTACTGGCCGTAGAGGTAGAGGCCGAGGGTGTAGCCCCAGCCGCCGATCTTGTCCGGGGTGTAGCGGGTCATCGTCGAGTCGATGACCGCCCGCGACCAGTCCGGCGGCGGCGCGGCGCCGCCGATCGGGGGCAGCCGGTCGGCCGCCCGCGCGACGGGGCCCGCC
>NZ_JAAGNB010000344.1:0-4849 GCF_010550475.1 Amycolatopsis sp. SID8362 | reverse complement strand
GGCCGGCCGTCCGGGGGAGGGCTGGCCGCAGGCGCTGCGCGACCCCGAGATCGCCGCTGCCCTGGAAGCGCTGCACGCGGAACCGGCGGCGCCGTGGCGGATCGAGGACCTGGCCGCCCGCGTCGGGCTGTCCCGCGCCACCCTCGCCCGCCGGTTCACGGCGCTGACCGGGCAGCCGCCGATGGCGTACCTGACGTGGTGGCGCCTGACGACGGCGGCCCGCCTGCTGCAGGACACGGAGCTGCCGTTGCCGTCGATCGCGGCGAAAGTCGGTTATGGGTCGCCGTTCGCGTTTTCGCACGCGTTCAAGCGGCAGTTCGGGATCGCGCCGGGCGGGTTCCGGACGTCGCGTCCGACATCTCCCGGCGGCGGAAAAAGCGGTGCCGATGCCGGGCTGACGCCTCGACCATGATCGGATGGCGGCATGCGGGTCCTTTCGGAAGAGCAACTGGGCGCCGTGCTGGCGGGGGTGCCCGCGCCGGTGCCGCGGGTCGTGGTCAGCGGGAACTTCGCGACGCCCGCGCGGGCGCTGGCCGTCGTCGACGCGGCACTCGCGGAGTACCGGCTGTTCGCGCTGAACGCGCAGGACGGCCTGCCGGACCGGCCGGGGGTGGTGCTCGAAACCCCGTTCGTCGGGCCGGGGATGCGCGGCCGCGCCGGGCTGCGCTACTTCCCGTCCCGGCTGTCGCTCGTGCCGCAACTGCTCAAGCAGGCGCTGCCGCCCGACGTCGTGCTGGTGCACACGTCGGTGCCCGTCGACGGCGTGGTGTCGCTGGGCACCGAGGTCAACATCCTGCCCGCGGCGATCGAGGCCGCCCGCGCCCGCGGCGGCCTGGTGATCGCGCAGGTGAACCCGCACATGCCGTTCGTACACGGCGACGGCGTCCTGCCGCTCGACGAAATCGACTTCGCGCTCGAGGTCGAAGAACCGCTCCGGTCGCCGGTGCCGCGGCCGCTGGACGGCACGGCCCGGGAGATCGGCGAGCGGGTGGCCGGCCTGGTCGCCGACGGCGCGACGCTGCAGCTGGGCATCGGCGGGATCCCGGACGCGACGCTGGCCGCGCTGACCGGCCGCCGCGGGCTCGCGGTGTGGTCGGAGATGTTCAGCGACGGCGTGCTCGCGCTCGACCGCGCCGGTGCCCTCGACCCGGCCGAGCCGGTGACGGCGTCCTTCGTGTTCGGCAGCGCGGAGCTGTACGAGTGGGTCGACCGCAACCCGCGGGTGCGGTTGCTGCGCACCGAAAAGACGAACGACCCCGCGGTGATCGCCCGCCAGCGCCGGCTGGTGTCGGTGAACAGCGCGCTGGAGATCGACCTGTACGCGCAGGCCAACGCGAGCCGGGTCCGCGGCGCGATCCATTCGGGCTTCGGCGGGCAAACGGACTTCGTGGTCGGCGCCCTGCATTCCCCGGGCGGCCGGGCGGTCATCGCGCTCCCGTCGTGGCACCCCAAGGCGGACGTGTCGACCGTGGTGCCGCGGCTGGCCGGGCCGGTGACTTCGTTCCAGCACAGCTTTTTCGTGAGCGAGCAGGGCGTCGCGGCGATCTGGGGGCACGACGCCGGGGACCAGGCCCGGCAGATCGTCGACCGGGTCGCGCACCCCGACGCGCGGGCGGAACTGCGGGAGCGCGGGCGGGAACTGGGTTTCGCGCTGCGGTAAGGCTTTTCCCGACGAGCTGCCGGAGGTGGCCCGCCGAACGGACGTCCGCGCTACCTGGTGAACGTGAACCAGTTGACGTTGACGAAGTCCGACGCGCTGCCGGAGAACGTCAGGTACAGGTCGTGCACCCCGGTGGCCGCGCTGACGATGTTGGCCGGCACGGTCTGCCAGTTCTGCCAGCCGCCGTTGTTGGCGAAGTCGATCTCGGCGAGGACCGGGCCCGTGACGCTGTCCACCCGTGCCTTGATCGCACCGCTGACCCCGGCCGCCGCACCGGAGGCGAGGCGGGCGACGAACTGGTTCGGCGAGCTCGAACCGAAGTCGACGCGGGCGTACTTCAGCCAGTCGCCGTTCGCGATCCAGCCGACGTCGACGCCGCCTTCGCTGCACGACTCGTTCTGCGTGCCGCTCTGTGCGTTGTAGGCCTCCGCCTGGATGGTCGAGTACGCGCTCGTGCCGCCGCTGCCGGGCGGGGTCGTGCCGCCGCCCGCGCCCGGGCCCAGCGAGACCGTCCACGACGTCGGCGCCGGGTCCTGCAGGTGGCCGTCGACGGGCTGGGCGCCGGTCGGGCCGACGTCGTCGTACGGGAAGGCGTAGCCGATCGACGCGTACTGGTGCACCAGGCGGGAGTAGTGGTTCGTGGTGGCATCCTTGTAGAAATTGGCCGGCGCGACGCCGTCGGGTTGGTTGTTGCCGCCGGACACCAGCAGGCTGCTGCGGTTCAGCGCCGCGGCGAGGCGGGCGGCGACCGCGCCGCGCGCGTCCGCGCCGGAGTTGTAGAGCGGCCCGCTCGCGCAGCCGAAGATGTCGGCGGCGCTGGGCTTGGTGAACGGCACGCCGTTGGTGGTGAGGCCGGCGAACACGATCGCGTCGCCGCTGACCGTGCCGGCGTAGGAGCCGATCCCGCCCTGGCCGTTGATCGTCAGCGGCGTCGAGCGGTAGTGGTCCCAGACGGCGTTGAGGTAGTTCGTCCAGTAGCCACCGAAGTCGACGGGGGAGTGCCCTGGCGCGAGCACCCGCACCACCTTGCCGGAACTGTCGGTGACGACGAGGCGGTCCCACGGCGCGCCGTCGGTGTTGTGCTGGGCGCGCAGGCCGTCCGCGATGCTCCCGAGCGCGCCGTTCGGCAGCGGGCTGACCGACTGCGAGCCCGCCGCGCCGGTGGTGGCCATCGACACCGGCAGCGCGACCATGTCGACGTAGCTGATGTTCGCGTAGAGGTTCGCGCTGTTGTAGGTGAACTCGCAGAACGTCCAGTTCGTCTGCCAGTTCGGGTCCGAGCTGGTGAAGCCGGGCTGCACGAGGCCGGGGCCCGGGTTGACGAAGAACTGGATCTTCTTGTCGACGGAGAACCAGACGCGGCCGCCGATGAGGTAGTCGGTCAGCGTCACGGTGAGCTGCGAACCCGAGCCGCCGAGCGGGATGGCGTAGTCCGGGATCGGCGTCACCGGCGCGGACGGGTTGGGCAGCGCCTGGAACCGGCCGTCGGCGGTGACGAACCCAGGCCGGCCCGAGGTGTCCGCGCCGCTGATGTAGGCGTAGACGGTGCCACTGCCCGAATTGTTCTTCAGCGTCAACGGCAGGGCCGCGGCGGCTCGGGCGCGCGGCGCGGTGGCGGCGGACCACAGCGGCGCGCTCGCCGCGGCGACCAGGCCCGCGGTGACGAAGGTACGCCTCGACAGCATGGCACCTCCTCGGGAAGGCCGGGGTTCGCGGGGCAGGCCGCCGCGCGTCCGCCGGACAGAGTGACCGGACCGTAGGTATGCGGTCGGGGGCCGGTCAATATCCGGTGGGCCGGGTCGGGTACTGACGGCCCTCGACGGTGCCCTTTTGCCGCCCGGACCAGTGATCCCGGTGGTCCGCTCTTTGTCTACAGTGGACAGGGTGGGTGGGGGGCGGGGGCCGGTCGCGTCGCCGGAGGCGCTCGGCGTGGTGGTCCTGGGGATCTCACGGTCGTTTCCGCGGGAACCCCGGGGATCGTTCCGGGTACGGGCCAGTGGATGTGCGGGCAGCTGGCGGTGCGCGGGAAGCGGTCTGGTGGTGGGGCGGCGGATGGTGCATGCCGGTGGTGGCGCGCTGGGCCGGCTGGTGTGTGGGTGGGGCGCACCGGCAGCGGCTGCGGCTGCGAGTCGGTCGGCCGGTGTGTGGGCGCTGGCTGCGGGGCGGCTGGCTGGTGTGGGCGCGCCGGCTGCGGTTGCGAGTGGGCAACTGGTGTTTGTGCGCGCCGGCTGCGGATGCGAGTCGGCTTGGCGTGCGAGCCAGGCCGTGTCGCCTGAGAGCGGGCCGGCGTGGTGGTCCGGTCCCGAAGCCGTCCCGTGGGGCATGCTGGGGATCCGCGACCGAACGAGGAGGGTGCGCCGTGGACCTGCCGGCGGACATGGGGGCCTGGCGCGTCACCCGGCCCGGGCCGATGGCCTCGCGGCCCCTGGACTGGGCGCGGCTGCCGGTGCCCCGGCCCGCGGCGGGGGAGCTGCTGGTGCGGGTGCTGGTGTGCGGGGTGTGCCGGACCGATCTGCACGTGGCCGAAGGCGACCTGCCTGTGCACCGGCCGGGGGTGACGCCCGGGCACGAGGTCGTCGGCAAGGTGGTCGCCGCCGGGGCGGGGGCCGGTGCGTTCGCGGCCGGGGACCGGGTCGGGATCGCGTGGTTGCGCGAGACCTGCGGGCGGTGCCGGTTCTGCCTGCGAGAGCGGGAAAACCTCTGCCCGGAGTCGCGCTACACCGGCTGGGACGCCGACGGTGGGTACGCCGAGTTCGCGGTGGTCCCGGCGGCGTACGCGCTCGCGTTGCCGGGCGGCTACTCCGACGACGAGCTCGCGCCGCTGCTGTGCGCCGGGCTGATCGGGTACCACGCGCTCAAGCGGGCGGAACTGCCCGAAGGCGGCCGGCTCGGGATCTACGGTTTCGGCGGCAGCGCGCACCTGACGGCTCAGGTGGCGATCGCCCGGGGCGCCACCGTGCACGTCGTGACCCGCAGTGCCGAAGCGCGTGAACTCGCGCTGGCGCTGGGGGCCGCGTCCGCCGGGGACGCCGCGCCGGAGCTCCTCGACGCGGCGATCCTGTTCGCGCCGGCCGGTGCGCTCGTCCCGCCTGCGCTGGCCGCCCTCGATCGCGGCGGGACGCTGGCCATCGCGGGGATCCACCTGTCCGACGTGCCGGTCCTGAACTACCAGCGTCACCTGTTCCAGGA
>NZ_JAAGNB010000304.1:0-4962 GCF_010550475.1 Amycolatopsis sp. SID8362 | reverse complement strand
GAGCCCCGGGCAGCGTGCGGGCGGTCGCGCCGGTGGCGATCACCAGCGCGTCGTAGCGCACGGCCCGGCCCGCGACGGTCACTTCGCGCGAGCCGAGGTCGAGTCCGTCGGCCGGCGCGCCGAGCAGCAGTTCGACGCCGAGGACTTCGCGGAGCACCTCCTCGGTGTGGAACGGCTCGACCGCCCGCGGCCCGCCGGCGGCGAGGAATGCCTTGGACAGCGGCGGCCGGTCGTAGGGCAGGTGCTCCTCGGCCCCGATCAGCACGATCCGGCCGCGGTAGCCGGTGCGGCGGGCGGCTTCCACGGCGCGCAGCCCGGCGAGCGACGCGCCCACGACGACGAGGGTCATGTCAGCCTCAGGGCCAGCACCGGGCAGGAGTCCACGGCGGCGGCGACGTCCTGCCGGTGTTCCTCGCCGGGCCGCTCGTCGAGCAGGACGACGGTGCCGTCCTCGCCGACCTCGAAGAAGTCGGGCGCCATCGCTTCGCACATGCCGAGGCCGTCGCACTTGCCGCGGTCCGCTTCGATCCGCATCACGCACCCACCCGGCCCGGCGCGACGAAGTCGACCTTCTCGCGGACGCCGCAGTCGGGGCAGCACCAGGAGTCCGGGATCGCCGACCACGGCGTGCCGGCCGGGAAGCCCTCGCGCGGGTCGCCGAGCTTCTCGTCGTAGACGTACCCGCAGCCCGGGCACATGCCGCCTTCGGTCGCGTCGCCGTGGGTGTCGGTCAGCGCGGGCTCGGCCGCGGTGACGCGGGTGCCGTACTGGGCCAGGATCTTCTCGCGCTTCGACGGCTGGATGTTCGCGCGGGAGACGTCGCCGCCGAAGTGGGCGAGCACCCGCGGGTCCATCACCCGGCGCCACACCGGCGGCACGAGCGCCAGCACGATCATCCCGGCGTACCCGGTGGGCAGCACCGGCGATTCGGCGAAGTCGCGCAGGGTCTGGTAGCGGCGCGTCGGGTTCGCGTGGTGGTCGCTGTGCCGCTGCAGGTGGTAGAGCAGGACGTTGGTGGCGATGTTGTTGGAGTTCCAGCTGTGGCTGGGATCCACCCGCTCGTAGCGCCGCTTGCCTTCGACGCCGACCCGCTGCCGCAGCATGCCGTAGTGCTCCATGTAGTTGACGACCTCCAGCAGTGAGAATCCGACGACGGCCTGGATCACCAGGTACGGCAGCACTCCGATGCCGAGCCACGCGACCATCGCCGCCCACAGCACCGCGGACATCAGCCAGGCGTTGAGGACGTCGTTGCCGAGGCGGAACGGGTGCTTGCCACGCCGGGCGTAGCGCTTGCGCTCCAGGCGCCACGCCGACTTCAGCGAACCGAAGACGGTGCGCGGCCAGAAGCGGTAGAAGCTCTCGCCGAGGCGGCTGCTCGCCGGGTCCTCCGGCGTCGCCACGCGGACGTGGTGGCCGCGGTTGTGCTCGATGTAGAAGTGCCCGTAGAAGCTCTGCGCCAGCGCGATCTTCGACAGCCAGCGCTCGTGGCTCTCCTTCTTGTGCCCCAGCTCGTGCGCGGTGTTGATGCCGATCCCGCCGATGCAGCCGATCGAGACGGCCAGCCCGATCTTGTCCGCGACGGTGAGGTCCCCGCGGGCGATCAGCCAGAACGCGGTGGCGAAGCCGATGTACTGGATCGGCAGGAAGGCGAAGGTGATCCAGCGGTAGTACCGGTCGTTCTCCAGCCGCTCGATGACGTCGTCGGGCGGGTTGCTCCGGTCCAGCCCGGCGCCCAGGTCGATGAGCGGCACGATCACCAGGATCACGACCGGGCCGATCCAGAACCACCCGCCCCAGCCGGTGGCCGCGTGCAGCCCGATGGCGAGGAACGCCAGGGACGGCACGACCAGGCCGATCAGCCACAGGTAGCGCTTGCGGTCCCGCCACAGCTCGGTCGAGCCGGCGGGGACGGTTCCGGTCAGTTCGCTCATCACGCCTCCTCGAGTGATTTACGAAACTGTAGGTGATGTAAAGCTGGTTTGACAAGAGCCGATGCTTTGTCAACCGAGCCTTGCCGGCGCCGATAGCCTGGGAAGCGGATGAGGAGCAGTGGCGGACGAACCGCGGCCGGTGGTCGTGCCGGACTTCCGGGGCAGGCAGGCGCTCGACGCGTGGCTGTCGGGCCACGACGCGGGCTTGACGCTGCAGGGGCCCGATCCGGACAGCCCCCACCCGCTCCTGAACGGCTTGGTCGTGGCCCAGCTCCCGGCCGCGGGCACCCGGCTGGACCAATGGGGCGCGGTGACCGTGTGGGTGACCGGCGGCGGCGACCCCGACGGCGTCCGCGAACCCGGCGGCCACGTCCCGACCTCCGCGCGGAACCCGGCTACAGCGAACCCTGACCGGCTGTCACGACACGCCGTCACGAACCCCCTGTGGTCAAGATCATCAAGCGCCGCACCGGGTGCGGAGAGGCACTACCCCTGCCCCTTCTTTCCAGCAACGCGAACAACCCGTCCGCCGCATCGGGCGAATTCACATTCACCCGATCGGCCCAGTGTGCAAGACGGCGAAAACAGCCGCGAGGCCGTTACCAGAGGAAATGCCCGTAACCGCCCCGACGCACTCGGTAAACACCGTTCGCCCCGTGCCGGACGACCGTCCACCAGCCGGGTCAGCACCGCGAGCCCTCGCTGGTTCATGGTAAAAAACGGACCCTGATCGATTCCGCGGCAACACGGAGGGTGAGGCGAAGACGGGTGACGGCGGCCGCTGTGTCCCATCGTCGTGTCCGCTTCCTCGTCCGGGTCCCCTTTCCTCGCCGACCGTCACTCAGGAGTTCGTGAACCGCCGTGCTGAACAAAGACGCCAAGGACGAGTCGGACAAGCCGTACGACAAGTCGATCCGCAAAAGGCTGACCAGGACCGTTCTCATTCCCAGCGTGACGCTGCTGGTGCTGTGGATCGCGGTCTCTTCCTACTTCCTCTTCAACGGCGTTTACGTCCGGCTGGTCGCCGCTTCGGTCCGTGAGGTGTCCATCCCCGCCGCGACCGCGCTGGCGGAATTCCAGAAGGAACGCCAGAGCGCGCTGCAGTACCTGGACGACCCCGCGCTGGGCCCGGGCCGGCTGCAGGCGCAGCAGAAGGTCACCGACGAGAAGCTCGGCACGCTGCAGGACGCGTTCGCCGCGACGATCTCGAACGCGCCGGACGAGATCGCGTCCAAGGTCAACGCGCTGAAGTCGCAGTTCGACCAGCTGCCCGTGCTGCGCTCGCAGATCAGCTTCCGCAGCATCGACCGCACGCAGGTCAACAACTACTACAACGGCGTGATGGACACGGCGTCGAACCTGTTCGACACCCAGGCCCGCGTCGTGCCGGACGCCGAAGCCGCGACCGGCGGCATCACCGCGACGTCGGTCTTCCGCGCCGGGGACGCGATGTCGCGCGAGACGTCGCTCGTGTCGACGGCCTTCTCGGCCGGCACCTTCGCCCCCGACGACTTCGCCCAGTTCGCGCAGCTGTCCGGGACCTACCGCACGCAGCTGGCGCAGATCGAACCGTTCCTCGACGCGAACGTCCGCGACCGGTACCGGGCGCTGACCAAGAGCACCGCCTGGCAGCAGCTGGCCACCGCCGAAGAGGCGATCGTCAAGCACGGGCCGTGGTCGCCCAGCGAGCAGCACACCGTGCCGGTGTCCGAAACGGACTGGCTGAACGCGACCACCCAGGTCGCGCAGGGCCTCAACGACCTGGCCATCACCCAGGCGGACAAGGTTTCCGCGGCCGCGATCGACTCCGGTGACGCCCAGCTGCGCAACGTCATCATCGGCAGCATCCTGGCCCTGCTCGCGTCGCTGGCGGCGATCATCGTCGCGGTGCGGGTGTCGCGCTCGCTCGTCGACCGCGCGCTGATGACGCGCCTCGCGCGGCTGCGCAACGACTCGCTCGACCTCGCCCGCAACCGCCTGCCGGACATCGTGGAGCGGCTCAAGAACGGCGAACCGGTCGACCTCAAGGAAGAGCTGCCGCAGCTGGACCACGGCCGCGACGAGATCGGGCAGGTGGCGGAGGCGTTCAACACCGCGCAGCTGACCGCCGTCAACGCCGCGGCGAGCGAGGCGAAGGCCCGCAGCGGCGTGCACAACGTGTTCCTCGGCATCGCGCACCGGAACCAGGTCCTGGTGCACCAGCAGCTGCAGATCCTCGACGAGATGGAAGCGCGGGAAGACGACTCGACGCAGCTGGCGTCGCTGTTCCAGCTCGACCACCTCGCCGCCCGCGCCCGCCGGACCACCGAGAACCTGATCATCCTGGGCGGCAAGCAGCCCGGGCGCCGCTGGCGCAAGCCGGTCGCGCTGATGGAGGTCCTGCGCGCGGCCGTCTCGGAGACCGAGCAGTACGCGCGGGTCCAGGTGGAGCAGGTCGCCGACGTCGCCATCGTCGGTGCCGCGGTGGCCGACACCATCCACCTGATCGCCGAGCTCGTCGACAACGCGACGTCGTTCTCGCCGCCGGGGTCGCCGGTCGAGGTGACCAGCCGCATGGTCGCGCGCGGCGTCGTCGTCGACGTGTCCGACCAGGGCCTCGGGATGAAGGACGGCGTCCGCGAGTGGGCGAACGCGATGATGGCGGAGGCCCCCGAGTTCGACGCGATGGCGCTGCGGGCCGACTCCAGCCTCGGCCTGTTCGTGGTCGCGCGGCTGGCCGCCCGGCTCGGCATCACCGTCACCTTCGACCCGTCCCGCTACGGCGGCCTCCGCGCCACCGTGCTCATCCCGGGCCAGCACCTGGCGGGTGAGGACACCGCCGGCGCCGAAGAGCCCGGCAGTTCCCCGGCGGAAACGACCGCGGTCCTCGCCCCGGTGGGCGCCCCCGCCGCGCGGGCCGCAGAAAGCTCGCTCGGTTCCATGGACTCACCCAGCTCGTTCACCGGCCAGATCCCGATGAAGCGAGAGACCAAGCCGAGGCCGTACCCGGCGCGGGCGCTCACCCCGCCCGACGCCCTGCCGTCCGTGC
>NZ_JAAGNB010000244.1:0-7833 GCF_010550475.1 Amycolatopsis sp. SID8362 | reverse complement strand
TGACCGGCACCCCGGCCAACCCACCGAAACCCACCCGTCCCGGTCCCGGACGTCCCACCGGCTCCGCCCGGCCGCCCCGGACCCGCTATCCGACCTATCGCAAGAACAGCCGACGAGGCAAGAAGACCACCAAGAGTTAAAACTCAAGGACTCATTCATGTCGCCAGACGACATGAATGAGTCATTCACAACATCCCCGCGACGCCGGGCAGACCACGCGGCCAGGCGACTCTGTGGCCGGTCACCCGCTCGCCGGCCCGACTTTGCCGGCGCCCTGTCGTCCGGTGACATGAATGAGTCATTCACGTCAGCGAAGCCGCCACACCCCCGGCTCGGCGGTGTCTGAGATCGTTCACGAGCGGGTACCAGCGACGCATGGACGACACACCACCCGACCGCACGGAAACCCGCGCCGAGCTGCTGCCCGAGGAGCAGGCCGTCGACAGCGAGGACCCCGAAGGCCAGGCCCGCGAGGTGCTGCGCGACTCCGACCGGCGGACCGAGCAGCCGGAACCCACCATGCGGCGCCGTCCCGAAGAGACGGCCTAGTCACCGCCGCGGAAGTTCTCCGCCGACCCGGGGTGACCCGGCCGGGCCTTCGCGTCCTCGTCTTCCAGCGGCCCGTCCGGATCACCGCGGCGGGGCTCGGGCTCCGGCTCGGGCCGGTTGCCGCTCGAATCTTCGTCGCCGACTTCGTGGTGGGGTTCCGACATGCCCGGCGGCTACCCCGCGGACACCGGTGCCAACCGTTCCGGCGCCGCTGACTCGCCGCGCAGCGCCAGCACCGCGCCCAGGCCGAGCGCGGCCACGACGGCGAAGAAGTAGAAGCCCCACGGGTACGCGACCCCCGCGGTGACCAGCGCGCCGGTCACGAACGGGCCCAGGATCGAGCCGAGCCGCCCCACCGCCGAGGTCAGCCCCAGCGCCGTGCCGCGCAGGCGGGCCGGGAACACCTGGGCGACGTACCCGTAGATCAGCACCTGCGCGGAGAACACGAACACGCCGGTCAGCAGCACGACCGTGTTCAGCAGGAACGCGTTCCCGATGCGCAGGCTGAGCGCCGCCAGCAGCACCGCGCCGGCGCCGAACCAGATGCGGGCGATCGGCCGGATGCCGAAGCGGTCGGCGATCGTGCCCGCCAGCACCAGCCCGAGCACCGCGCCGATGTTCAGCACCAGCAGCAGCGTGATCGACGTCGAGATCGGGTAGCCGGCGGTCCGCATCAGCTGCGGCAGCCACGTGTTGAGCCCGTAGACCAGCAGCAGCCCCATGAACGACCCCGCCCACACCGCGATGCTGACCCGCCGGAAGCGCGCGCCCAGCAGGTCGCGCACGCTGACCCGCTCCGATTCCTCGCGAGAAGCCAGGTAGGCCGCGGATTCCGGCAGCTTCACCCACATCAGCGGCACCACCAGCAGGCCGACGATCCCGCCGCCGTAGAACAGCCAGTGCCAGTCGCCCGCCACCACCAGCGCCAGGATCGACGTCAGCACCGCGCCGACGTGGTAGCCGGTCATCGTGAACGTGCTCGCGCTGGCGCGCCGCCGCGCGGGCAGGTTCTCCGACATCACCGTGAGCGCCACCGGCATGCACGCGCCGAGGCCGAGGCCCGCGATGAACCGGAAGATCCCGAACGTCGCCACGTTCGGCGCGAGCGGCGTCAGCAGCGTGAACAACGAAAACAGCAGCACCGAGCCGATGAGCATGCCGCGGCGGCCGAAGCGGTCGGTGAGCGGGCCGAGGCAGGCCGCGCCGACCGCCACGCCGATCAGCGACACCGTCGCGACCAGCGTCGCGCCGGCCGCGGTGAAGCCGAGGTAGCCGCTCTTGAGCAGCGTCGGGATGGTGGCGCCGAGCGCGACCAGGTCGTAGCCCTCGAGCAGGACGGTCAGCCAGCAGAGGACCGCCGTCCACACGGGACGGACGGGAGACGTCGTCATTGCCGTTCTCCTTCTAGAAGGGGTAACCCGCGATGTCCGCGCGGACGGTCAGCCACTGAGTTTCGGTGAAGGCCTCGATGTTGGCCTTCGCCCCGCCGAAGCGGGAGCCGTTGCCGGAGTCGCCGACGCCGCCGAAGGGGGCGGTGGGTTCGTCGCCGACGGTCTGCTCGTTGATGTGCACCTTGCCCGAGCGGACCTCCTCGGCCAGCGTCATCGCGGTGCCGACGTCGCCGAGGATGCCGACGGACAGGCCGTACTCGGAATCGTTGACCAGCCACGCGGCCTCGCCGAGGTCGCGGTAGGCGCGCACCGGCGCGACCGGGCCGAAGATCTCCTCACGCCACGCCGGGGTGTCGTCGGAAAGTCCGAAGAGGACGGTCGGCGGGTAGTACGGCGCGTCCGGCTTGCCACCGGCCAGGACGCGGGCGCCCGCCGCGACACTCCGGTCGACGACGTCGGTGATGTGCGCGAGCTGCCGGTCGTCGATGATCGGGCCGAGCGCGACCTCGCCGGTGGCCGGGTTCCCGACCGGCAGGCGCCGCGCCTTCTCCGCCAGCGCCTCGACGTATTCGTCCACTTGGGACTCGTGGACCAGGTGCCGCCCGGTGGTCATGCAGATCTGGCCCTGGTGCAGGAACGAGCCGAACGCGCCGGCGGACGCGGCCTTGGCGACGTCGGCGCCCGGCAGCACGACGAGCGCGTTGTTCCCGCCGAGTTCCAGGTGCACGCGCTTGAGCGAGCGCGCGGCGGCCTCGCCGACCTTGCGCCCGGCCGCGGTGGACCCGGTGAACGACACGACCGACACCTCGGGCGCGTCGACCACCGCGGCGCCGACGGCGGCGTCACCGGGCAGCAGGTGCAGCAGCCCCTCCGGGAGGCCGGCCTCCTCGAAGACGCGCAGAATGCTGACCCCGCCGGACACCGCGGTCCGCAGGTCCGGCTTGAGCAGCACGGCGTTGCCGAGCGCCAGCGCGGGCGCGACCGAGCGGATCGCCAGGATCAGCGGGAAGTTGAACGGCGAGATCACCGAGACCACGCCGCACGGCTGGCGCCGCGCCAGCGACCAGCGGGGCTCGCCGGTGCTCAGCACTTCGCCGAGCGGGTGCGTGGGCAGGGCCGCCGCCTCGAAGCAGATCCCGGCCGCCATCTCCGTTTCGATCCCGGCTTTCGGGCGCGTCGAACCGGCCTCGCGGACGATCCAGTCCTGCACCTTGGCGGCGTGCGTCTCCCACAGCTCACCGGCGCGGCGCAGCACGGCGGCGCGCTCGGCGGGCTTGCGCCGCGCCCAGTCGCGTTGCGCTTTCGCCGCCACCGCCGCCGCTTCGGCGACGTCGTCCGGCGTCGCGATGCCCACACCGCCCAGGGTTTCCCCGGTGGCCGGCTCGACGACGGCGTGGGTCCCGCCGCTGCCACCCGTGAACTCGTTGTCCAGCAAGGTCATGATCACTCCGGTGTGGTCGGTTCGGTGTCGACCTGGATCAGCCGCGGGCCGTCCGGGGTCGACTTGAGCTGGTCGTGCAGGTCGCCGGGATCGGTGACGGTGGTGGCGGGCACGCCGTAGCCGGCGGCGATCGCGGCGAAGTCCATTCCGGGGATTTCCGTGCCCGGCACGTCCGGCGTCCCGAGCAGCTCGCCGAACCACCGCAGGGCGCCGTAGACGCCGTTGCGCAGGATCACGAACGTGACCGGGACGCGGTAGTGCGCCGCGCTCCACAACGCCGTGATGCCGTAGTTGGCCGAGCCGTCGCCGATGACGCCGACGACCGGCCGGTCCGGGCTGCCCATGGCGACGCCGACCGCGGCGGGCAGGCCGAACCCGAGCCCGCCGGCGGCCGGGAAGAAGTACGAACCTTCGCGGCGCAGGTCCATCTGCCGCCACCACGCCGAGTTCGTCGATGTCGATTCGACGACGTACCGGGTGTCGTCGCTCTGCGTCTCGCGCAGCGCGGCGAAGACCTGTTCCGGGTGCAGCGCTTTCGCGCCGGTCTTGGGCTCCGGGTCCGCGGCGAACCCGCCGCCCGAGGTCCGGGCGGGCAGCTTCGCGAGCAGGGCCTCGATGACCGGCGCCGGGTCGGCCACGAGCGCTTCGCCCATCGGGGCGCGGGCCGCGGCGCCGAAGTCGTCGGTCACCTGGATCAGCCGCGTGCCCTCCGGCAGGTACGCGCCGGGGACGTGCTGGTGGTAGCGGAACACCGGCGCGCCGAGCACCAGCACGAGGTCGTGCCCGGTGAACGCGGCCGAGATCGGCGCGATGCCGGCGGGCAGCACGCCGCGGAACAGCGGGTGCCGGTTGGGGAAGGGCAGCCGGTGCGGCGACGGCGCCACCCAGGTCGGCAGGTCCAGGTGCTCGGCCAGGGCGACGGCGCGGTCGAACAGGCCGGTGGCGTCGATGTCGCCGCCCAGCACCAGCGCGGGGTTCTCCGCCCCGGCCAGCGCAGCGGCGAGCTCGTCGAGCTGGGCTGTGTCGGGCGTGAGTCCTCTTTGGACATTCCGGGTGAGCGTCACAGCGGCGTTCGCGGGCAACTCGGCGGCCCAGTCGTCGTAGGGGACCGACAGGTAGGTCGGGCGCCGGTGCAGCTCGGCCTCGAACACCGCCTGCGCGAGCGAGCGCGGGACGTCCTCCGCGCAACTCGGCTCGCCTGCCCAGCCGACCAGCGGCCGCATCAGCTGCGTCGCGTCGACGTTGGCGAGCATCGCCTCGAGCCCGATGGCCGACCGGACCTGCTGGCCGGCGGTCAGCACCAGGGGCGAGCGCGAGTAGACGGCGTTGGTCAGCGCGCCCATCGCGTTGCCCGACCCGGCGGCGGCGTGCAGGTTGACCAGCACCGGGCGGCCGGTCGCCTGGGCGTAGCCGTCGGCCATCCCGACGACGGCGCCTTCGTGCAGGCCGAGCACGTACCGGAAGTGCGACGGCAGCTCGGCCAGGAACGGCAGCTCGTTGGAACCGGGGTTGCCGAAGATCGTGGTCAGGCCACGGCGGTCCAGGAACTCGTGGGCGAGCCGGCGGGCGGTGGGCATGCGCGGGTCCTCTCGGGCGGGTTGGACCAGACCCTAGGGAGCCCACCGGGCTGTGCTCCAATAAATGTTGCCGTGGTCATTCATAGATGGGATCGATGATGCGGGACTTCGACCTCAACCTGGTCCGGACGTTCGTGCTGCTCTACGAGACCCGCAGCGTGACCGCCACGGCCGAGTCGCTGCACGTCACGCAGCCGACGATCAGCTACAGCCTGCAGAAGCTGCGGCGCCGGTTCTCCGACGAGCTGTTCCGCCGCACCGGCGGCGGCCTGGTGCCGACGACGACCGCACGCGCGCTCTACGAGCCCCTGCACAGCGCGCTGTCCGGGATCGAAACGGCGGTCAGCGGCGCCTGGTCGTTCGACCCTGCGACCGCCCGGGCGGCGTTCACGCTGTGCCTGTCCGACCTGGGGGAGATCTCGCTGCTGCCGCGGCTGATGGCCGCGCTGCCCTCGCACGCGCCCGGCGTGACGCTGACCGTCCGGCCCCTCGACGTCGACCGCGCCGCCGACCAGCTCGGCCGCGGCGAGATCGACGCGTTCATCGCGTCCCCGCTGATCAGCTCCCAGCGCGTGGCGCGCATCCCGCTGTTCTCCGAGGGCTACCTGGGGATGGTCGCGTTCGACCACCCGCGGCTCGGGGCCCGGGTCGACTTCGCCGCGCTGGCGGCCGAGCGCCACGTGACGGTGTTCGGCCCGACCGGCCACGACGGCCCCCGCCGCGCGCTGGAGGCCCACGGCCTGCTCGACCGCGTGGTGCTGGAGGTGACCCGCTTCGCCGCCCTGCCGTACCTGGTCCAGGACGGCGAGCTGGTGGCGATGGTCCCGCGCCTGGTGGCGGAGATGTTCGCGGCCGAGCACCGGGTCCGCCTGTTCGACCTCCCGATGGACGTCGAGCCGGCGCAGGTGTCGGTGTACACCCGGCACACGCATGCGCGCAGCCCGGCCCAGCACTGGCTTGTGACATTCATGCGCGAAGTGCTCGGCTGATTTAACAGGCATTTTTCTTGGCGCCCATTTCCCGCCGAAAGGTCTGGGCCGAACGTGTAGTGCTTGGTGCGGAACCGATCCAGTGCTGCCTAGTGTCGATCACGGTCCTGGAACCGAACTAGGGAGGAATCCGGTGAAGCTCGTCCGCCTGGTCAAGAAAGCGCTTCCCAAGAAGAGCCTGAAGGCGTACGCCTGGTACGGCTGGATCTGATCACCCGGCCGGTCCCGCTCACCGGGACCGGCCCCTTCCCTCGAGGAGCCCCGGAACGTGGTCATCGCCCGCGCGCCCCGCACGGTCGTCTTCGCCCCTCGCCTCGAAAAACTGCTCGCGGAGCACCGCGGCGACGGCGTTTTCCGGCTCGAACCGGACACCATCGGAATCGCGGACCCGCGAACGATGGACGCGGTGCTCCGGGCGCGCCCGGCCAACGCCGAAGAACGGCCCACCTTCAAGCCGGTGCTGGGCCGCCGCGTCACGCGCGCCGAGTCCGCCGCGCTGATGCAGGCACTGGGCGCCGACGTCCGGGCGGCGTTGAAGCGTCCCGCCGTCCGGCCCGATCTCACCGGCACCTGGCCGGACGTCCCGCACGACTACCTGCGCCGGTTCGTCTTCGGCCCCGAGACGCGCCGCTTCCGCGTGCTCGTCGACCGCCGCCTGGAGCTGACGCCGAAGCTGACGTGGTCGGCGGTCACCGCGGGTGCGGCACTGGTCCGCCCGCCGGCTCCGGGCACTCCGCTCTCCGCGCTCGCGCGGCAGGTCGTGGCCGCCGACAGCCTCGCCGAGCGGCGCTTCCGGATGTACCTCTACCGCCGGGTCGCCGCGCCGATCTGCTTCACGGTCGCCGCACTGGTCACCAGCGCCGTGTGGCTCGGCGCGCCGTTCGACGACGACGTCCCGAACGAGCACGTCATCCGCGAGGCGCTGCGGCTGCTCCCGCCGTCGTGGAACATCCTGCGCGTCCGCTCGCCCGAGTTCACCGCCGTCGACCCGCGGATCGGCGCCGGGGACGACGTCCTGCTGCTGCCGCTGCTGAGCCACCGGTCACCGGAGCTCTGGGAGGCACCCGACGAGTTCCGGCCCCGGCGCTGGGCCGGGCTCGACCCGGACACCCACCCCGGCTACCTGCCGTTCGGGCACGCGAACGAGCGCTGCTGGGGCCGGCACCTGGTGCTCCCGCTGGCGAGCGGGCTGCTCGACGTCGTCCGCGCCGAAGGCCTGGTCCCGGACCCGCGCCGGACCCGGGCCCGCGTCGAGCTCGACGGCCTGCTCGAGCCGTCCGGCGTGCGCGTCGTCAGGCCGCCGAGCAGCGGGCGCCGTTGAGCGCGAACGCGGTGGGCGCCGGGTTGCCGTGGTCGAAGGCGCCGTTGAAGCCGAAGCTGACCGTCGCGCCCGGGGCGAGGGTGGTGTTGTAGGACGCGGCGGTGATGGTGACCCGGTCGCCGGTCTGGGCGAAGTCGCCATCCCAGCTGTGGGTGACCCGCTGGCCGGCGGGGAACGTCCAGGTCAGCGTCCACGGCGAGCGCGTTTCGCCGCTGTTGTTGACGACGGTGGCGCCCGCGGTGAAGCCGTCGTTCCACTGGTCCGTCACGGAGTAGCGCACGGTGCACCGCACGGGCTCGGCGGTTTCGGGCGGAGCCGCCGCTTTGGCCGAGGACGTCTGCCGCAGCACGGTGGGGATCGGCGTCGGCGTCGGAGCCGGCTTGGGCGCCGTCGTCGTCGTCGAGCGCGGGGTCGTCGTCGCGGGCGCGAGCGACTCCGCGGCCGTCGCCTGCCGCCCCGGCGAGCTTTCGGACGTCACCGCGATGAGCACGAGGCTGCCGAGCACCACGGCCGCGCCGCCGAGCGCGGAGACCCACCGGATCCGCCGCCCGGCCCGCTGCTGGTG
>NZ_JAAGNB010000189.1:0-6036 GCF_010550475.1 Amycolatopsis sp. SID8362 | reverse complement strand
GGCCGCGGGTGGCCGGGGTGTCCGGCAGGATCAGCACCACTATGTCGGCGGCGGGCAGCAGCTCCGGCAGCTCGGCGACGCCGTGGACGCCTTCCGCCGCACGCGGGCGGCTCGCCACCTTCGTCACCACCGCCTCCGCCGCGACGAGCTGGCGCTCGATCGCCTGCCCAATCGAGCCGTGGCCGACCAGGAGCACGCGGCTGTCGGCGAGTGACCGCGTGTGCTCGCGCACCCACTCGCCCCGCGCCTGCTGCGCGAACCAGCGGGGCAGGTCCCGCTGGGCCGCGTGGATCAGGGCGAGGGCGTGCTCGGCGACGCTCAGGTCGTGCAGCCCGCGCCCGTTCGCCAGCCGGACGCCCGACGGCAGCAGCGGCACGACCGCCTCGACGCCCGCCGACAGCGACTGCACCACCCGCAGCGCGGGCAGCTCCTTGATCAGCTTCGGCGGCTCCGGCCCGCGGTCGTAGGGCAGCACGTAGAACTCGACGCCGCCGAGGTCGTCCGGCACGGCCTCGCCACCGTCGTAGTACGCGGCTTCGACCCCTTCCGGCACCTCGATGTCGGTCCAGGGCAGCAGTACGCGAGCGCTCATGCCGCCTTTCTACCCGGCGCCCGTGCTCAGTGCTCACCTCCCGAAACGCAGAACTCGTTGCCCTCCGGATCGGCCAGCACCGTCCAGGTCAGGCCCGGCACCCGGTGCTCCGCGACCTCCTTCGCACCCAGCCCGACCAGGCGTTTCACCTCGGCCTCGCGCTCGTCACCGCCGAAGTCGACGTGCACCCGGTTCTTGCCCGCTCTCGCCTCCGGTACCCGTTGCAGGGCCAGCGGGAGGCCGCCGTCGGTGGGCGCGAGGATGAGGAACTCGCCCTCGTAGTCCTGCGCCACCGTCGTCTCGAGCGCCGCCGTCCAGAACTCCGCCAGGCCGCGCGGGTCCGCGCAGTCGATCGTGATCATGCCCATGTGGATCGCCATGCCCCGAAGCTAGCGGCGACCCCCGACAAAAACGGGCCGCCGAGTAACCCGTTGGAGTCACGGCCGGGGGATTGACTACCCTGAGCGGGACTTTCACACCCGCCCGGCGCAGGGAGCCCCGCAGTGATCACCAGGACTTCGTCGTTGTTCCTTCGCACGTTGCGCGAGGATCCGGCGGACGCCGAGGTACCGAGCCACCGGCTCCTGGTACGCGCCGGCTACGTCCGCCGGGTCGCCCCGGGCGGGTACTCCTGGCTGCCGCTGGGCCTGCGCGTGCTGCGCCGCATCGAGAACGTCGTGCGCGACGAGATGAACAAGATCGGCGCGCAGGAGATCCAGTTCCCCGCGCTGCTGCCGAAGGAGCCCTACGAGGCGACCGGCCGCTGGACCGAATACGGCGACAGCCTCTTCCGCCTCAAGGACCGCAAGGGCGCCGACTACCTGCTCGGCCCGACGCATGAAGAGCTCTTCACGCTGACCGTGAAGGGCGAGTACAGCTCGTACCGCGACTACCCGGTCACGCTGTACCAGATCCAGACCAAGTACCGCGACGAAGCGCGTCCCCGCGCCGGCATCCTGCGCGGCCGCGAGTTCGTCATGAAGGACTCCTACTCCTTCGACCTCGACGACGAGGGCCTGGAGCGCTCCTACCAGGCCCACCGCGACGCGTACACGAAGCTGTTCGACCGGCTCGGCCTCGAATACGTCGTCGTGAAGGCGACGTCGGGTGCGATGGGCGGCTCGGCGTCCGAGGAGTTCCTCGCCGTCGCCGAGACGGGCGAGGACACCTACGTCCGCAGCACGGACTCGGGCTACGCGGCGAACGTCGAAGCCGTCGTCACGCCCGCGCCGCCCGCGCAGCCCATCGAGGGGCGCCCCGAGGCGCAGGTGCACCACACGCCGAACACGCCGACCATCGAATCGCTGGTCACCTTCCTGAACAACGCGGACCTGGGCCGCACGTTCACCGCGGCGGACACGCTGAAGAACGTCATGCTCAAGACGCGTCAGCCGGGCGCGAAGGAGTGGGAGCTGGTCTGCGTCGCGGTCCCGGGTGACCGCGAAGTGGACATGAAGCGCCTCGAAGCGTCGCTGGAGCCCGCCGAGGTGGCGCTGCTCGAAGAGGCCGACTTCGCGAAGAACCCGTTCCTGGTCAAGGGCTACATCGGCCCGAAGGCGCTGCAGGACAACGGCGTGCGCTACCTGGCCGACCCCCGGATCGTCCCCGGCACCGCCTGGGTCACCGGGGCCGACAAGGTCGACCACCACGTCGTCGACCTGCTGGCCGGCCGCGACTTCACCCCGGACGGCACGATCGAGGCCGCCGAGGTCCGCGAGGGTGACGCGTCGCCGGACGGCCAGGGCACCCTGGTCGCCGCGCGCGGCATCGAGATCGGGCACATCTTCCAGCTCGGCCGCAAGTACGCGGACGCGTTCGAGCTCGACGCGCTCGGCCCCGACTCGAAGCCGATCCGGATCACGATGGGTTCGTACGGCGTCGGCGTCTCGCGGCTGGTCGGCGTGCTCGCCGAGCAGAACCACGACGACCTGGGCCTGATCTGGCCGCGCGAGGTCTCGCCGTTCGACGTGCACATCGTCATCGCGGGCAAGGACGAGGCGATCGCGGCCGGCGCCGAGAAGATCGCCGCCGAGCTGGACGCGGCGGGCCTCGAGGTCATCCTCGACGACCGCAAGGCGACGCCGGGCGTCAAGTTCGCCGACGCCGAGCTGGTCGGCGTGCCGACCATCCTGGTGGTCGGGCGCGGCCTGGCCAACGGCGTCGTCGAGGTCAAGGACCGGCGCTCCGGCGAGCGCGAAGAGATCGCGGTCGACGCCGTCGCCGAGCACCTGGTCAAGCTCGTCCGGTCCTGATGGCCCGGCGCCCGGACGACCCGACGCCGGGGTACGAGGACAACGCGGACGCGCCCGACCTTCCGAGGGCGCAGCCGAAGCGGATCCGTCCGGCCGCGAAGCGGCTGAAGTGGCGGCGCGCGCCGTGGTTCGGCCTGGTGTTCATCGCGCTGGTCGCCGGCGTGCTGAACGCGCTGGGTGTCGGCAAGCCGCGGGACGCGTCCTCGGCGCCGACGCCGCGGTCGCCGGTGGTGGTGACGCCGTCGCCGCGGGCCGCGGTCCCGGCGGTCGTCACGGGCTGGCAGTCGGTGGCGGGCCGCGACGGTTCCTACGCCTACGACGTCCCGCCGAACTGGAAGCCCGAACCCGGCACGCTGCACGGCTGGGAGAAGACCGGCGCGATCCCGGGGCTCCGCTTGATCACGAGCGCGTTCCTCGGCGAGCACTTCTGCGGCGACAGCGACCTCGGTGGCGCCGGCGTTTCCACGGAGCCGCTGACCGATCTCGACGCGGCGGCCCGCAAGGCGGTCACCGACGTCGGGGTCAGCGCGTTCAGCCCGGTCGACGGCCCGCTCGCCGCGGTGACCGCCGACGCCGGGACCGACGCGCAGCTCACGAAGGCCGACGGGGCGAAAGCGCCGGCGCGGATCGTGGTCGCGGACGTCGTCCCCACGGAAACGGGGGAGTGCGCGGCCAAGCACGCCCTGGTGGCGGCAATGGCGTTCGGCGGGAACGCCGGGTCGGCCGGGGTCGTGGTGGCGTACGCGGACAGCGACCGGGGCGGTCCCTCGGTGCGCGACGACCTGGTGGGGATCGTGCGGAGCTACCGGTTCGTCTCCGCGGCGGACCGGAGCACGACGACTCCGCCGCCGACCACCTACCGCTAGGCGCCGGAATTCGGCAGGCTGCCCGCATGGGTGGTGACGCGGACAGACGGCTCGGACGGATCAGGATCGGCGCGTTCGCGGTGCTGGGGGTCGCCGGCGTCCTGCTTCTCTTCGGGCCGCTGCTGGCGAAGGTGGCGATTTGGCTCGTGCGGCCGCGGGATCCGGACTGGTGGGGCGCCTCCGGGCAGTGGGTCGGGGGCATCGGCACGATCGCCGCCGTCGTCGTGGCGTTGTGGATCGCCATCCGTGACGGCCGGGTCGCGCGCGAGGACCGGCGGGAACGGGACCGGCGCGAGCGGCAGGAGCAAGCCGCGAAGGTCACCGCGTGGATCGAGCTCGCCGGGCCAGGGGCGGACGCCGCCGGGTACATGGTCGTCTCCAACGCGAACGCCGAGGCGGTCAACCACGTCGTCGTCTCGTTCGACCTGGTGCGGCAGCTGCCGATGACCGGATCCACCCTGCACCGCGGGCCGGTGATCGAAGACGACGAGTACCTCTACGCGATCCTCCCGCCCGGGAAGTGGCGGATGCCGATCCGCGAAGAGTGGCAGCGCCCGGACCTGACGCCGGGGGTGATGCTCGCCTTCACCGATTCGCGGAACGGCCACTGGCTCCGGCTGACCGACGGCAGGCTGATCGAAAAGGACCAGAACGTCGTCAGCCGCCGGAAGATCCGCTTCCCCCAGCGGATCAGCGTGCCCGAGAGCTACTGACCAGCTTCGCCAGTTCCCGCAGCCGGACGTCCGGCAGGTAGGCCCGGCTCAGCGCCAGCCCGATCCGGGGCAGGTCGGCTTCGTCGCGGAACGCCAGGTACAGCGGGACGTGCCGCGGCTGGAACTTCGCCTTGAACGCGTGCAGCGAGCGGAAACCGTAGTACGGCTCCATCACGCGGCCCAGGGACTCCAGCACCCGGTCCACCGGCCGCGCCGGCCCGGAGCCGCTGCGGGCCAGCGGTGCTCCCGACAGCGACACGAACCGCGCGCCTTCGTCGCGGAACGCCAGGCAGGCCGACGCGATGAGGAACTCCATCACCGGGCGGAAACCGTGCGCGCTGCGGCGCATGACGTCCAGCGTCCAGCCGCCGATCTTGCCCGCTCCGGTGTGGACCGGCAGCCACGACGTCACGCCGTGGACGGTGCCCTCCGCGTCGACCGCGAGGCCGACGCGGGTGGCCGGGTCCATCGCCTCGTCGAGCCCGCCGAGGGTGAACCCCATCTCCGGCATGCCCTTGTCCGCGATCCACTCCTCCGAGAGGGCCCGGACCTGGGCGAGGATGGGTTCCGGCTGGTCGGCCAGGCGGACCAGCCGGAATTCGATCTGCTGCTTGGCGGCCTTGTTCAGCGCGGACCGGACGTCCTGCCACGCCTTGCCGCGGAACTCGAGGCCGTCGAGGTCCAGCACGTTGTCCTCGGCGACCTGGACGTGCTGCCAGCCCTGCTCGCGCGTCGCCGCGACGGTGGCTTCCGTCGCCGAGAACACGCACGGCACCAGGCCGGAGTTCTCGCACATCGTGGTGAATTCGGTGACCGTGGCCGCCGCGGTGCCGTCGGGCGCGATCGGGTCGCCGAGCGCGACCGCGACCCCCGCGTGCCGCCGGTAGGCGAGGTAGGAGCGGCCGTCTTCGCGGACGAAGTAGGTGTTGCGCGGCCAGGTCGTCATCCACGACAGCGTGCTGCCGCCGTGGCGCCCCAGGAGCGAGCGGGCCAGCGCCGGCCCCGGGCCCTGCGCGTGGCGCCGCAGCCGGCGTCGCGAAGGCACCCGGAACGCGTGGCGCGCGGCGATCAGGACGCCGAGCTCGACCGTCCACAAGAGATTGTCGACGAAGAACAGCGGCAGGCCCGCGGTGTCGTAGTCCCCGCCGAAGACGTCGGCCAGCCCGACGAGCGTGGCGACGGCGAGCCCTTGCAGCGTCACGAAAGCCGACAACGCGACCGCCCAGCGCCACGCGACGCGCCCGCCGCGGCGCAGCCCGTTGAGCATCGGCAGCACGAGCACCACGAGGACCGCCAGCTCCGGCGCCGACAGCGAAACGCCTTCCGCCGAGCCGAACGGGCCGTCGCCGGGCACCAGGAACATCACGATCTCGGCGACGGTGAGCAGCAGCAGGCCGGCGACGGTCAGCAGCCGCCACTCGCGCAGGTTCGGGCCGGCGGGCTCGTCCGCGCGCCGGCCGCCGACGAGCCGTTTGCCGAGCGGGATCGCCAGCAGCAGCGCGAAGAAGTGCACGAGGTCGGCCAGCGTGCCGACGTAGACGATCGCGACGCCGGCGTACACGCACAGCCCGGCCCGCAGCCGCAGCGCCCACGGCGGCCGCAGCGTCGCGCTG
>NZ_JAAGNB010000142.1:0-10359 GCF_010550475.1 Amycolatopsis sp. SID8362 | reverse complement strand
ACGGCGTCCCCGGGCACGGTCAGCGCGGCGGGCGCGCGGACGAGTTCGACGAGCGCCTTCACCGGTGCGCCCACTCGCGCAGGGCCGCGTACTGCGCCGCCAGGTCGTGCGGGCCGTCCCCGACGGGGTCCTTGAAGAAGAAGCCGAACTCGGCCACCGGGCCGGCCACGCCGTCGCGGCAGGCCTTGCCGGTCAGCCGGGCGAGGTCGAGCACCAGCGGCGCGGCGAGCGCCGAGTCGCAGCCCTGCCAGGTGAGCTGCAGCGTCATGCGCGCGCCGAGGAACCCCTCGAACAGCACGTGGTCCCAGGCGGTCTTCCAGTCGCCGAGCGCCGGGACGTAGTCGATGTGCACCTCGCCGTCGACCTCGCGCCCGAGGTTCTGCGAAAGCACCTGCTGCTTGGACGCGTTCTTGCTCGCCGCCGCGCCGGGGTCGGACAGTGTGGCGCCGTCGCCCCCGCCGAGCAGGTTGGTGCCCGACCACGCCAGGACGTTCAGCGCGCGCTGGGCGAACATCGGCGCGAGCACCGACCGCAGCAGCGTCTCGCCGGTCTTGCCGTCGCGGCCCGCGTACGGCTGTCCCGTGGCACGGGCCAGTTCGTCGAGCGCCGGCAGGCGCGCCCCGGTCGACGGGGTGAAGTCGACAAAGCCACAGCCGGCGCGGAAGGCCGCGTAGGCGTACAGCGCGCTCGGCGGCAGGGTGTCCAGCGCGTTCTCCAGCGCGGCCAGGGAAGCGTGCGCGGGGTGCGGCTCGCACGGCGGTTCGGTGGAGGAGACGTTGACCACGACGACGTGGTCCAGACCCTCCCGGAACTCCGTGAGGTCCGCGACGATCCGGTCGACCGCCGCCTGCCCGCCCTCCGACGGCGCCGGGCGCAGCCGGGCCTCGGCCGCCTCCAGTTCCGCGGTCACGGCGACGGGCAGCGCCGACGGCAGGACGCCCGCCGCGGCCAGGTGCTCGGCCCGCTTGACCAACGGCGTGTCGACGACGTCGTGGCCCCCGAAGACCAGGTCCCCCAGCCCGGGCAGCTCAGCCCCGGCGAACTCCGGCGACTCGGTCACGCAGCCGGTGCGCGCGGCCAGTCCCGCGCGCATGGCCGCGGCCCCGGCGACGGCGGTCGTGGCCACCGATCCCCGGGCACCGATCAGCCAGACACCGATCTTCCCCATAACTTCCTCCAGCAGTTCGGCACATCAGCCCGCGACCGGCGGTTCCCCGCCCGGCGCGCGGACGCCCACCCGATCTACATCGCGCGGATCGATCAAGTGTTTCCACCCGGTCGGGGGGCGCGGGCGTCATCCGCTCTCCCGTTCCGCGCGGACCGGGACCAGCGCCGGGTCGTCGAACACCGCCTGCAGCGCCACGTGCGCGCCGCCCCGCGACGCCGCGGTGAACCCCAGCCAGGACAGCTCGACGCGGCAGCCGCCGATCCCCGGGGCGATCACGCGGGTTTCGAGCTCGGCGAGCATCGGGCCGAGCAGGTACGGGCCCAGCTGGGCGAAGTAGCCGCCGAGCAGCACCACCCGCGGGTTGAAGACGTTGACCAGCACCGCGGCGCCGACGCCGAGCCCGGTGCCGACCTGCGCGAGCGCGTCGAGCGTCCGCTTGTCCTTCAGCTCGGCGCGGCGGCGGATCAGGTCGAGCCGCTGTTCGAGGTCCAGCGACGGGTCGTGCACGGGGTCGCCCGGCGACGCGGCGAGCCGCAGCATCCCGGCGAGCCCGACGAGCGTTTCCCAGCAGCCGCGGCGGCCGCAGCCGCAGAGCCGGCCCGCCGGGTCGAGCTGGATGTGACCGATCTCGCCGGAGAACCCCTCGGCGCCGCCGAGCAGCCGTCCCCCGGCGATCACGCCGCCGCCGACGCCGATCTCGCCGGTCAGGTACACCAGGTCGGCGGTGCCCGCGACGCTGCCCATGGCGTACTCGCCGAGCGCGCCGAGGTTCGCGTCGTTGGCCGTGCGGATCGGGAACGACGGCGGGCCGAGCCGCCGGGTCAGCCGCTCGGTGATGCCGCGGACCACCCGGACGTCGGTCCAGTGCAGGTTGGGCGCGAGGGCGACGGTGCCGCTCGCGACGTCGACCAGCGCCGGGATGCCGACGGTGACCCCGGCGGGCGTGACCCCGAGCCGGCGGCACTCCCGCAGCGCCCGCGCGGTCAGCTCCGCACCGGCGTCGAGGACCTTCTCGACGGGGAGCGCGGCCACGTCCAGCGCGACGCGTTGCTCGAACAGGACGGCGCCGGTGAGGTCGAGGGCGAGCGCGGTCAGGTAGTCGACGTTGATCTCCACGCCGATCCCGCCGACCCCGCGGCCGTCGAGCCGCACGATCGTGCCCGGCCGCCCCACCGCGCCGGCGCGCTCGCGGTCGCCTTCGCGGACCAGCCCGCGTTCGGCGAGTTCCGCGACGAGGCTGGACACGGTTCCCTTGTTCAGCCCGGTGTCCGCGGCGATCCCCGCCCGCGACCGGGGACCCGCGTCGCGCAGGTGCCGCAGCACCAGCGAAAGGTTGCTCCGCCGGACGGCGGCCTGGTCGGCCGGGCGCACCGGTTTGAGCGAGAAGGAGGAGTCCACGCCGACACCACCCCAGTTCGTCTGGTGGGACAACAAATTAGGGCGGGCGAAACGATCCGGTCAACGAGTACCGGGACGGGACGAAAGCCGGACAAACGGTGCTGACCAGCGAAACTATCGCACGCGGGAAGCAAAAGTGTCCCACGGATGGAGCAGGGGTTAGGGCGCACGGACGCCCTAATACCGCCGCCGAACGGGAGGGTGCCGCTCAGCGGGAGTTTCGGGGGACTTGCGCAAGCTTGCGTCAGGAGGACGGCACGGAAAGCGTGCCCAGCACCCCGACCAGCGGTGAAAGTTCCGGCAAGGCCTCGGCTTCGGCGAGCGCTTCCGCCAGCGCCGCGTCGTGGGTCGGGCGGGCCGCGGTCAGCAGGGCCTGGCCCGCCGGCGTGACCTCGGTGTAGATGCCGCGGCGGTCGTCGGCGCAGAGGTAGCGGGCCAGCAGGCCGCGGCCCTCCAGCCGGGTCACCAGCCTGGTCGTCGCCGACTGGCTGAGCACCACGGCGTTGGCGAGCTGGTTCATCCGCAGGTGGAAGCCGTCCTGGCGGGCCAGCACGTCGAGCACGGTGTACTCGCTCACCGACAGCTCGTGGTCGCGCTCGAGCGCGCGCTGCAGCTTGTCCTCGATCCGCGCGTGGAGCGCGGCGAGCGTGCGCCAGCCCTGCGCGCGTGCCTCCACGGCGTCGTCGTCCAGTGACACGGTTCACCTCTCCCGCGCTTGCGCGCAACCGGTTGCACGCTGCACTATCAAGCTCGTGCAATATACGGCGTCTGCAACTATCTCGAACGCTTGTAGTTGCCAACGCCCATAACCAGTCTACCCCGGGAAGAAGGAAGTCCATGCCCGCCGCTCTGCTCGCACTGGCGATCAGCGCTTTCGGGATCGGCACCACCGAGTTCGTGATCATGGGCCTGCTGCCCGAGGTCGCGGCCGACTTCGGTGTCTCGATCCCGTCCGCAGGCCTGCTCATCTCGGGCTACGCGCTCGGCGTCGTCGTCGGCGCGCCCGTGCTCACCGCGCTGGCCTCGCGCGTGCCGCGCAAGACCGTGCTGGTCGCCCTGATGGGCCTGTTCATCGCGGGCAACGTGCTCTCGGCGCTGGCCCCGAGCTACGGCCTGCTGATGACCGGCCGCGTCGTCGCGGCGCTGAGCCACGGCGCGTTCTTCGGCGTCGGCTCGGTCGTCGCCGCCTCGCTGGTCGCCCCGGCCAAGCAGGCCAGCGCGATCGCGCTGATGTTCACCGGCCTGACCGTGGCCAACGTCCTCGGCGTGCCCGCCGGCACCGCGCTCGGCCAGGCGTTCGGCTGGCGCTCGACGTTCTGGGTGGTCAGCGCACTGGGCGTGGCCGGCGCCGTCGGCATCCTCGCGCTGGTGCCGCACCAGGAACCCGCACCGGGCGCGGGCCTGCGCGGCGAACTGGCCGTGTTCCGGCGTCCGCAGGTCTGGCTCGCGCTGGTCATGACGGCGCTCGGCTTCGCCGGCGTGTTCGCGTCCTTCACCTACATCGCGCCGATGATGACCGAGGTCGCGGGCTTCTCCAGCGGGGCCGTGACCTGGCTGCTCGTGCTCTTCGGCGGCGGCCTGTTCGCGGGCAACCTCCTGGGCGGCCGGGCCGCCGACCGCAAGCTCATGCCGAGCCTCTACGTCATCCTCGCGGCGCTGGCGATCGTGCTGGTCGCGTTCGTCTTCACCGCGCACGCGAAGGTGCCGGCGGCGATCACCATCGCGCTGTTCGGCGCGGCGGGCTTCGCGACCGTGCCGCCGCTGCAGGCCCGCGTGATGGCCAAGGCCGAGGGCGCCCCGGCGCTGGCCTCGGCGGCGAACATCGCCGCGTTCAACCTCGGCAACGCGGGCGGCGCGTGGCTCGGCGGCCAGGCCATCGGGGCCGGCCTCGGCTACACCGCGCCCAACTGGATCGGCGCCGCACTCGCCGCCGCGGGCCTTGCCGTGGCGCTCGTCTCCGGACTGCTCGACCGCAGGACCCCGGCTAGTTTCGAAGCCGGGGAACGGGTACTCGCCCGATGAACCACCCACCGAAAGGAACCCTCGTGACCAGCGTGCCCGTGATCGAACTCAACAACGGCGTGCGGATGCCGCAGCTCGGCTACGGCGTGTTCCAGGTCCCGGACGACGAGACCGCCACCGCCGTGAAGGCCGCCCTCGACGCGGGCTACCGCAGCATCGACACCGCCGCCGTCTACGGCAACGAAAAGGGTGTCGGCCAGGCCATCGCCGAGTCCGGTCTGTCCCGCGACGAACTGTTCGTCACCACCAAGCTGTGGAACTCCGCCCAGGGCTACGACTCGACGCTCAAGGCGTTCGACGAGAGCATGGCCAAGCTCGGCCTGGAGCAGCTCGACCTGTACCTCGTCCACTGGCCGACGCCGCAGCGCGACAAGTACCTGGACACGTGGAAGGCGTTCGAGAAGCTGTACGCCGACGGCCGCGTCCGCGCGATCGGCGTCTCCAACTTCCAGCCGGCGCACCTCGAACGGCTGACGGACGCCGCCGACGTCGTCCCGGCGGTCAACCAGGTCGAACTGCACCCGTACCTGCAGCAGCAGGAGGTCCGCGAGTTCGACGCGAAGCACGGCATCGCGACGGAGGCGTGGAGCCCGCTCGCCAAGGGCGGCAGCCTGCTGGGTGACCCGGTCGTGGCGGAGCTGGCGGTCAAGCACAGCCGGACGCCCGCGCAGATCGTCCTGCGCTGGCACCTGCAGCTGGGCAACGTCGTCATCCCGAAGTCGGTGACGCCGGCCCGGATCGCGGAGAACTTCGACCTGTTCGGGTTCACCCTCACGGAGGAGGAGGTCGAGTCGCTGACGCCGCTGGACCGCGGTGAGCGCACCGGCCCGGACCCGGACTCCTTCAACGCCGCCTGATCAGATGACGTGAATGACTCATTCATGTCATCCGGCGACAGGGTCCCGGCAAAGTCGCGCGCCGGCGAGCGGGTGACCGGCCGCGGGCTGGCTGCGTGGTCTGTCCGGCGTCGCGGGGATGTTGTGAATGGGTCATTTATGTCGTCTGGCGAAGTGAATGACTCATTCATGTCGTCGCGGCTGGGCGGATCGGCCGTGCTGCCCGACTTTGCCGGGACCCTGTCATCCGGCGACATGAATGAGTCATTCACGTCATTGCTTGCGGGCCACTCCGCCCAGGGTGAGGAAGTTCAGCTCGGACAGCGGGTGCAGGCGCGGGCCGTCCGGCCACCATTCGTGCAGGTAGACCAGGCCCGGCCGGAGCAGCTCGGTCCCGTCGAAGAACCCCTCGATCTGATCCCGCGTGCGGTGGACGCTGCCCAGCCCGGTGCCCTGGAAGCTCGTCTCCAGCAGCCGCGCCAGCTCCTGCCGCGGCGAGTCCTCTTCCGGGTCGAAGTTGTGCGTGAGCAGCAGGTACGAGCCCGGCGCGAGCGCCTCGACGTACTCCCCGACGATCTTCTTCGCGCGGTCGTAGTCGTCGATGTGGTGGATGATCGACGTCAGGATCAGCGCGACCGGCCGCGAGAAGTCGAGGTACTCCTTGACCACGTCGTCGCCGAGGGTGTCGGCCGGGCGGGTCAGGTCGGCGCCCGTCACGTGGGTCAGGTAGTTCTCTTCCAGCAGGGCGCGGCCGTGCACCTGCACCACCGGGTCGTTGTCGACGTAGACCACCTGCGCGTCCGGGTTGTACCGCTGTGCCACCTGGTGGGTGTTTTCCGCGGTCGGCATGCCGGAACCCAGGTCGAGGAACTGGTCGATGCCGCGCTTGCCGGCCAGGAACCGCACCGCGCGCACCAGCCAGTCGCGGTGCTCCTTCGCCATCGTGCGCGCGCCGGGCGCGATCGCCAGCAGGCGCCGCATCGCTTCGCGGTCGACCTCGTAGTGGTCGTGGCCGCCCAGCAGCGCGTCGGACAACCGGGCCAGGCTCGCCTTGCTGAAATCGAGCGCGGCCGCACCGCCCTCGGTTCCGGGGCGCAGGTCGCCAGGCGTCATCGGCTGATCTCCCACTCTCCACGGCAACGGACAGTGCTCAGACTACGACATGCCGTTCACCAAGTGAACCGGGCCGAAGGGCCTTCGCTGCCAGGGACTATTGCCCGAAACGCAGCTCGCGCCAGGACGTTCCGCCGTCCGTGGTGCGGTACACGGCCGAACCGGCTGCGGCATCCGGCTGACCGTCCACGACGACCCCCGTGCCGCGGCCGGGGAAGTCGAGATCGGCCAGCCCGAGCCCGCGCTCCGACAGCGCCGTCGTCGTCCAGGTGCGGCCGCCGTCGGCCGTGCGGTGCAGGAAGCCGACGCCGCCGCCGACCGCGGCGACCGTCGCGGACGTCGGCGAAGCGGCGCCGAAGCCCTGGGTGATCCCGGTGTACGGGGCGGCGTCGTTCCCGCTGAACGCCCCGCCGAGCTGCGGCGCGTGCCGCAGCCGCCGTTCGGTCGACCCGGGTTGCGGCGACCCGGGACTGCTGCTGCACAGCGCCACGACCTGCCGTTCCCGCACGTTGGCGAGCGACGCGACCGACCCGGCCGGGCACGGCGGATCGGCCCGGGTGAAGCGGACGCCGTCGCGGGAGGTCCAGTACGCCTCCGTGCCGTAGTCCGCGCCGAGCGCGACCTGGACCCCGCCGCCGACGGAGAGATCGCCGTAGGTGATCGACCCGGTGACGGCGAACCCGGCCACCGGCGCCAGCACCGGCGAACCGGCGGCCGCGGAGTACAGCCGCGTCGAGCCGCGGCCCTCGCCGTACGAGGTGAGCACCGCGAAGACGCGGCCGCCCGTCTCGGCGATCTTCGAGAGGTAGTACGGCTCGCGCGCGCCGAGCAGGCCGACCGGGTGCCAGCTCGCGCCGCCGTCCCGGGTGGTGCGGAGGTGGACGCCGTCGCTGACGTACGCGACGCGGCTGCTGACGGACGTCAGCGCGACGTGGTTGTGGTTGTCCGGCAACGGCACCGGCGGCGCGCCCAGCCGCCGCCAGTGCGCCCCACCGTCCGCGGTGCCGAGCAGCGCCGGGCACCAGGTGCCCGCGCACGGTGCATAGCCGAGGACGTAGCCGGTGTCCGGACCGGTCCAGCTCGTCGACGCGGGCCGGAACCCCGCCGGTACCGCGGTTTCCGCGTCCGCGGGGAGCGTGGAGACGGCCAGGAGGGCGAGGACGGACGCCAGCAGCGCCGGGATTCTCATGATCACGGGGACGTCCCGGACGGGGCCGGGTTGCCCGCCTCACGCGGGATTCCGTCGCGTGGCCCAGCGGCCGTGGTCACGGCCCGGCCGAGCCCGCGACCACGGCCGAAATCCGGTACGCCACAAACCGGACATCAAGGATTTTTGCGAACTCACGGTTCGCGCCCCCGGACGCCGGGTATCCGGAAAAGAGCCACCGTACGCCCAGATCCGTCCACATCGGACAGTCGAAAGGACGGCGACGATGCCGTATCCCCCGCCCCAGGAGCCGTACGAACCGCGTTACGAACCGGAAACGACGGAAGAAGTCGTCGAGCGGACCCACCCGCGCATCCGGATCGTCCGCACCATCAACGCCTTGATCCACCTCGTGTGCGCGGTGTTCGCGCTGGTCCTGGCCGTGCACATCGTCCTGGTGATCGGCGAGGCGAACTCGGCGAACGGCTTCGCGCACCTGATCAGCGAGTGGTCGTCCGGCGTGTCGCTGGGCTTGCGCAACCTGTTCACACCGGATTCGGAGAAGCTCGCGACGTTCCTCAACGAGGGTCTCGCGGCGGTGCTCTGGCTGGTCATCGGGGCGATCCTGACCGACGTCATCACGCGCGTCGGCGTGCCGGGGCCGCGGCGGGTCTGGTACCGGCGCAGCTACCGCTGACCACGAAGAAGGCCTCCCCAGCCGGGCCGGGGAGGCCTTCTTCACGCTCGTCGTCAGCCCTGCGGCTGTTCCGCGACCGGCTCAGCCGGCTCGGGTTCGTGCTCCGGCCGGGCCTCGTCGGCGGGTTCGGAGCCGCGGGGTACCGGAACGCCCTCGGAGGCGATCGCGTCGAAGTGCTCACGGCACCAACGGCCGTAGCGCCTTGCCTGCACCGTCATCGCGTCCACCTCCTCTCGCCGGGCGATCCTCGTCACACCCTCAGCGTGCTCCGCCGCGGTGCCGAATGCCAACAAATTTAAGCGGGACTTAAGGCACCCGTCCGGGTGAACGTCTACAAAGGACTCAAGCGAACGAGCGCACGACCTCGCGGCAGAACGCCGGCAGGTCGTCCGGGTTCCGGCTGGACACCAGGCCGTTGTCGACCACTACCTCTTCGTCGACCACGGTGGCGCCGGCGTTACGCAGGTCGGTGCGGATGCTGGGGTACGACGTCAGCGTGCGGCCGCGTACGACATCCGCTTCGACGAGCGTCCACGGACCGTGGCAGATCACCCCGACCGGCTTGCCCGCGCGGACGAATTCGGCCACGAAGCGGACCGCGTCCGGGTCCGTCCGGAGGTTGTCCGGGTTCATCGTGCCGCCGGGCAGCAGCAGCGCGTCGAAGTCGCCGACCTCGACGTCGGCCACCTTGCGATCGACCGGGAACCGGTCGCCCTTGTCGATGTCGCCGTTCATCGCCTGGATCTCGCCGGTGTCGAGGGACACCAGCTCGACCGTCGCGCCCTCGTCGAGGACGGCCTGGCGCGGCTTTTCGAGTTCGACCTGTTCGACGCCGTCCGCGGCCAGGATCGCGACGCGGCGCCCGTTCAGTGCGTTCGTCATGGGACTCCTGTCGTCAGGATCGGGTGCATCCGGGGAATTACCCCCTCCACCGGCGCCCAAACCCGGTCCACACAGGACAGTGCCACCCGGGGCTCCGCCCCGAGCCGGGGGCTCCGCCACCCGGAACCCCCAGGAGTGGGGCTCAGTCGGGACACTCCACGGCCAGCACCGCGATGTCGTCGTGAGCGGAACTGCCCAGCCAGTCGCGGACGGCCTGCCGCAGCCGCCGCACCACCTCACGGGCCGGCTCGCCCGCCGCCGCGGTCAGCACCGCGCGCAGGCGGTCGTCGCCGAAGAGCTCGGTCTGGTCGTGGCGGTTGCGGGCTTCGGTGATGCCGTCGGTGTAGAGCAGGCACATGTCGCCGCGCTCGAGCCGCACGACCGCCTCGGCGAACCGGGCCTGCGGCGAGATGCCGACCAGCGTGCCGGGGACGGTGACCTCCTCGACCACGCCCGACCGGCGCACGATCAGCGGCGCCGGGTGCCCGCCGGAGGCCAGCGTCAGGTCGACGCCGCCGTCCACCGGCTGGGCCGTGCCGAGCACGAGGGTGGCGAAGCGGCTGCTGCCGCCGGCGATGAGCAGCTCGTTGAGCAGCCGCAGCAGCGTGCGGCCGTCGCGTTCGACCATGGCCAGCGCGGTCAGCGCGTGCCGGACCCGGCCGGTCAGCGCCGCGGCCTCCGGGCCCTTGCCGCAGACGTCGCCGAGCACTAGGAACGCGCTGCCGTCGTCGTGCGGGAGGACGTCGTAGAAGTCGCCGCCGACCGCCAGCACGCCGGCCGCCGGCTCGTACCAGGTCTCGAACCGGGTGCCTTCGAGCTCGGGCGGGTCGATCGGGCGCAGCGTCGTCTCGAGGCCGCGCGTGGCCTCTTCCTGACGCGCATAGCGCTGGGCGTTGGCCAGCGCCGTCCCGGCCGCCTTGGCGAACTCGGCCACCGCGCGCGTCTGCTCGGCGCCGAACTCGGGGTCGACGCGGCGCCCGAGCAGCAGGGCACCGGTGACGCCGGAGCCCGCGCTGGGCCCGAGCGAGACCACCGAGACGTCGGCGTGGCCGGCGAACCGGTCGGCCACGACGGACGGGAGCGTCGCCACCTCCGG
>NZ_JAAGNB010000104.1:0-5882 GCF_010550475.1 Amycolatopsis sp. SID8362 | reverse complement strand
CACGAGGGCGGGTTCGCGGTCACCGCGACGCTGCCGCACGACGCCGCGCCGGTCGAGGAGACCCCGGAGCTGCGCGAGGCCGCCGAGGACGAGGTCGGGCAGTCGACGTCGGCCCGCGCCTTGGAGCTGGCCCGCCGCGACGTGCGGCGCAGCCTGATCCAGGCGGTCGTCGTGCCGCTCACGCTGTTCGGGGTGGTGCTGGCGGTCGGCGGGATCGCGTTCCTCTACCAGTGGAACTCTTCGGAGCTGCCCGGCGGCGTGTACGACCGGCTGCGGATCGGGCAGCCGCGGGCCGAGCTGACGCTGCCCGAACGCCAGCGCTCGGCGCGGCCCACGCGGGGCGAGCCGCCGTCGGTGCCCGGTGCCGTGTGCGAGTACTACGGCGCCGGGCGGTCGTGGCTGAACGACGACTACGCCGCTTACCGGCTGTGTTTCGCCGATGGGAAGCTGGTTTCCAAGGACTGGTTCGCCGAGGGGGCAACGTGATCAGGGTCGTGCTGGCCGACGACGAAGCGCTGATGCGGGCGGGGGTCGCGGCGATCCTCGGCGCGGACCCGGACATCGAGGTCGTCGCCGAGGCCGCAGACGGGCGCGAGGCGGTCTCGCAGGCGCTCGCCACGCACCCGGACGTCGTGCTGCTCGACATCCGGATGCCGGGGCTGGACGGCCTCGGCGCGGCCGCCGAGATCCGGAAGCTGCTGCCCGCGACCGGCGTGATCATGCTGACGACGTTCGGCGAGGACGAGTACATCGAACGCGCTTTGGGCCTCGGCGCGGGCGGGTTCCTGCTCAAGTCGGGGGATCCGCGCGAACTGCTGGCCGGGATCCACGCCGTCGCGGGCGGGGCCGCGTTCCTCTCGCCGAAGGTCGCCCAGCGGGTCATCGCGCGGCTGTCCGGCGGCCGGCTGACGCGCGCGGCCGCGGCCCGGGAGCGGATCAGCGGGCTGACGCCGCGCGAGCGGGAAGTGCTGACCCTGCTGGGTTCCGGACTGTCCAATGCGGACATCGCGGCGAAGATGTTCGTCGTCGAGGGCACCGTGAAGGCGCACGTGAGCACCATCCTGACCCGGCTCGGCGCGAAGAACCGGGTGCAGGCGGCGATCACGGCGTACGAGGCGGGACTGGTCGGGGGAGACGCGGCGGCCGCCACCCCGTGATGGCCGCGCCCAGTCGCGCGGTGGCGTTCGCCGGGAGCAGCCGCAGGACGGCCGTGCGGAGCTTTGTCGCCACTGGATTGGTCAGCTGGGGACCCAGTTTGCCCATCCGGACGGATTCCCTGGCTACCTTCTGGCTGCGCGGACGCCGTTCCGCGTCGTAGGTCAGAAGTCCTTTTTTGACGTCCTTTGTGGACACGGCGTTGGCGAGCACGACGGCGTCCTCGAGTGCCTGGCAGCCGCCCTGACCGAGGAACGGCGGCATAGCGTGCGCGGCGTCGCCCAGCAGGGCGATCCGGCCGCGGGTGTAGGTCGGCAGCGGTGTGCCGAGGTGGTAGAGGTCGTGGTGCAGCAGGGCTTCCGGCGGGGTCGCGTCGATCAGGGCCGGGATGGGGTCGTGCCAGGTGCCGAACTCCGGGGTGCCCGGGTGCCGGCCCGGCTCGGTGACGTAACAGATCCACCAGTAGACGTCGTCGCCGGTGAGGGGCAGGACGCCGACTTCGGTGCCGCGGTCGAAGCTCGTGCTGAGCCGGGTGCGCGGGAGTTTCGCGATGCCGCGGAAGGCCGCGCTGCCGGAGAAGACGGGTTCGGGGTGTCGTGGGAACAGCGCGTGCCGGATCCGGCTGCGGATCCCGTCGGCCGCGACGACCAGATCGGCTTCGATTTCCCCGCCGTCGAAGCGGACGAGTCCGTCTTCGCGGACTTCGGTGACTTTCGCGCCGGTCCGGAGGCTGCCGGCGGGGACGGCGTCCTTGAGCGCGTCGACGAGGTCGCGCCGGTGGATGGCGCCGAGCGGACGGCCGTGCAGGCGCTCGAAGGCGGCCGAATCCCAGCGGACGACGCGGCGGCCCCGGCGGTCGCGGAACCCGCCGTCACGCTGCTGGGCGAGGCTTTCGCCGAGGTCGACGCCGAGTTCGTCCAGGCAGCGCAGGGCGTTCGGCCAGAGTGAGATCCCTGCGCCGACGTCGCCGAACTCCGGCGCTTGTTCGAGCACGGTGACCCGCCACCCGACCCGGTGCAGCCCGATCGCCGCCCCGAGTCCACCGATGCCGCCCCCGACGACCACTGCGTGCATGCCGCGCCTCCTCTACAGGTGTAGAGGACTCTACACCTGTAGAGTGGGGTGGTGGAACGACTCGAGGTGATCGCCGACACGGCCATCGAGGTGATCGCGGCGGAGGGCATGCGCGGCCTGACCCACCGCGCGGTCGACCGCGCGGCGGGCCTGCCGGTGGGCTCGACGTCGTACTACGCGCGCACGCGGTCCGCGCTGCTCTCGCTGGCCTTCGCGCGGATCGTCGAGCTGGACCAGGTTTCGCCGTCGCCGGGCGACCTGGCGGAGAGCATCGCGGGGTACGCGCACGAGGCGATCACCTCGGGCCGCACGCGGATGCTGGCCCGGTACGAGTTCGCGCTGGAGGCGACCCGGCGACCGGAGCTGCGCGCGGAGTACGACTCGGGAGGAGCGCTGATCCGCCGCCGCGCAGCGGACTTCCTGGCGGCGGCGGGCTCCACCGACCCGGTTCGCCACGCGGGGGTCGTGGTGGACTGGATGGAGGGCACGATCTTCGGTGCCCTGGCGGGAGCTTCGGCGCCGGCGTCCCGGGAGTCGCTGGTGAAGAGCGCGCGGGAGATCCTGGCGGGGATCGGGGTGGGTTGAGACCGATGGGCTCGAGCCGGCGCCGGCCGGGCCCCGGCGACTTTGCCGGGACCCTGACCTTTGCCGCGCCCGCCACGGGACTCGACAGCAGCGGCACTCGGCTCAGGCGTCCCGGCGCCGCAGCACCGCCGTCCCCACCGCCAGCGCCACCGCGGCCCACACCGCGCACACCACCAGCCCCACCCAAGGGGCGTACGGCGCGGGCGTCATCGTGATCGGGTTCAGGTGCCCCGCCTCCACCATCGCGTTCATCCCGGCGATCCCCGGGAAGTACGCCACCAGCTCCGGCAGCCCCAGCGACGCCACGATCAGCGGCAGCGGCACGAGCAGCACGATCACCGTCACCAACGTGCCCGCCGCGCTCCGCAGGGCCCAGCCGACGCCCGTCGACAGCAGGCCCAGCAACGCGAAGTACCCGCCCATGCCCGACGCCGTCGTGAACGCGCCTTCGAACGACGTCGGCAGCCCGTGCGCACCCTTCACCGTGCTCGCCAACGCCATTCCCGCGCACGCCAGCACGACCCCGGACACGAACAGCGCCGGCAGCAGTACCGCCGCCTTCGCCGCCACCACGCGGGGGCGGACCGGGGTCCACAGCAGTGTCGAGCGGATGCCGCCGCCGGCGTATTCGCTCGTCACGAACAGCGTGGCGAGCGCCAGCACCGCGAACTGCGTCAGGTAGAACCCGCCGCCGAGGGCGATCGTGTCGGCGCCCAGCGGGTCGTCGTTGTAGCGCTGGGCGATCGCCGACAGCGTGCTGTACCCCAGCATCAGAGCCGTCGCCGTCACCAGGCACCACCACGTGGCCCGGACCGACCAGAACTTCGTCCACTCCGACGCCACCGCGCCGCGCACCGCCGTCGTCATGCCGACACCCCGTATTCCACCGAAGAAGCGGTCAGTTCCATGTACGCCTGTTCCAGCGACGCCGTCCGCTCGGTGAGGCCGTGCAGGCGGATCCCCAGTTCGTGCGCCAGGTCGCCGACGCGGGTGACGTCGACGCCGTCCACCACCAGCTCGCCCGGCTCGCCCGGGTGCGTCAGCCCGCCCTCGGCGCGCACCCGAGCGTCCAAAGTGGAAAGTTCGGCCGCCGCCGGGACGCGCACCGAGACCGTCGTGCGGGAGTTGCCCGCGATGAACTCCGCGACTGGGGCGTCGGCCAGCAGCTTGCCCTTGCCGATCACCACCAGGTGGTCCGCGGTCAGCTGCATCTCGCTCATCAGGTGGCTGGAGACGAACACCGTCCGCCCCTCGGCCGCCAGCGAGCGCATCAGCTGGCGGACCCAGCGGACGCCGTCCGGGTCGAGGCCGTTGACCGGCTCGTCGAACATCAGCACGCCGGGGTCGCCGAGCAGCGCGCCCGCGATCCCGAGCCGCTGCCCCATGCCGAGTGAGAACTGCCCGGCCCGCTTTCCGGCGACGTCGGAAAGCCCGACGGTGGCCAGGACCTCTTCGACGCGCGTCGCCGCGATCCCGTTGCTGCGCGCCATGGCCAGCAGGTGCTTCCCGGCGCTGCGGCCGGGGTGCAGCGCCTTGGCGTCCAGCAGCGCGCCGACCTCACGCAGCGGATGCCGCAGCTCGGCGTAGCGCCGGCCGCCGACGAGGGCTTCGCCCTCCTGCGGGTGGTCGAGGCCGACGGTCATCCGCATGGTCGTCGACTTCCCGGCGCCGTTGGGGCCGAGGAACCCCGTCACCCGCCCCGGTTCGACGTCGCACGTCAGCGCGTCGACGACCGTCTTCTCCCCGTAGCGCTTCGTGAGTGCGCGAAGCGTGATCATGATTCCTCCCGGTGTTCGCCTGTACCGGGAGTCTCGGCTTTCCGGGGTGCCGCGGGCATCGGACGTCGGTCGCGGCCCGCCCCCGACTTTCGGCAGGGGTCAGCGGCGGCGGGAGGTGTGCCGGGTCGGGACGGCGGTGGCCGGGTCCTCCGGCCAGGGGTGCTTCGGGTAGCGGCCACGCAGGTCGGCGCGCACGGCCGGGTAGCCGGTGGTCCAGAAGCCCGCGAGGTCGGCGGTGATCGCGGCCGGGCGGCCGGCGGGGGAGAGCAGGTGCAGCACCACCGGGACGCCGGCGAGCGTGGGTGTCTCGGTCCAGCCGAACGTCTCCTGCAGCTTCACGGCGAGAACCGGCCGGTCACCGCGGTAGTCGACGCGGATGCGGGAGCCGGACGGGACTTCCAGGCGGTCCGGGGCGAGCTCGTCGAGCTTGGCCGCTTCGGGCCAGGGAAGGAGTGCTTTTAGGGCGGTGCCGGCGTCGATGGCCGCGAGGTCGGCCTTCCGCCGGGCGCCGGACAGGTCCAGCCAGCTGTCCACATCGGACAGCAGGGCGGCGTCGTCCACCGCGGGCCACGGCGGCCCGAGCACCTCGTGCAGGAACGCGAGCCGCTCGCGCAGGCGGGTCGCGTCCGGGCGCCACTTGAGCAGGCCCAGCCCTTCCGCGCGGAGCCCGGCGACGAGGGCGTCGTGGACGTCCGCGTCCTTGAGCGGCTTCTCGGACAGGACGATGGCGCCCAGCTTCCGGACGCGCCGGGCGACGACGTCGCCGTCCCAGGTGACTTCGTCCACTTCGGACACCGAGCCGGCGCGGACGGCGAGGCGTTCGTCGGCGGCCGCGGCGAGGCGGATGGTGCCGTGGACGCGGCCGGGGTCCCGCGTCGCTTCGGCGACGGCCAGCCATTCCGCGTCGAGCCCGCTGCCCGGCGGGAGTTCGGCCGCGGTGCCACCCGCCATGAGGTACACCGGAGCGCCGCCGGGCCGCCGTTTCGCGAGCCGCTCGGGGTGCGCGAGCGCGACGACCAGCGCGGGATCCGCCGTGAAGGCCTCCTTACCGGCGTTTTCGCCCGTGAAGGGGGCCTTCACGGATTTGCGGTCAGTGAGCAGGGACTCGAGGCGGCGGGCGTCTTGTTTCCAGCGGCGGGAACCGTCGTCACCGGCCGAGCGCAGGCGGCGGAGTTCGGCTTCGACGTCGGTCAGCGTGCCGCCCGCGTCCAGCAGGGCCACCACCTCCGCCGCGTTGCGGGCGCCGACCTCCGCGGCGCCGTCCAGCAGCGCCCGCGCCAGCCGCGGGTG
>NZ_JAAGNB010000065.1:0-5039 GCF_010550475.1 Amycolatopsis sp. SID8362 | reverse complement strand
GTTCTACGAGCAGGCGGGCAACGACCGCAACGCCGCCATCACCAACCGCGGCATCGCGCTGGTGCTCGTCGCGCTCGGCGAGGCGGCCGAAGCCGCGGAGCTCGCGGCGGGCACGCTGGCCGTGTTCGACGCGCTGGACCTCGACCTCGACGCCGCGATGGCGCTGAACTGCCTGGGCTGGGCCCGGTTCCACACCGGCGAGCACGACCTCGCGGCCGCGGCCTACCGCGAAGCGGCGGCGCGGGCGGAAGCCTGCGACAGCGAACACGAAGCGGCGCGCGCGTACACGGGACTGGGCAACGTGGCGGCGGCCCGCGGCGCGCGCGAGGAGGCGGCGGCGTTCTGGGCCCAGGCGGAGGAGATCCACCCGGACCTCGACCCGGTCGTCGTCGGCGAAGCCCGCGCCCGGCCGGCGTAACGGGACCTCACGGGACACCGACTCTGGTGGCGCCCCCGAGCGGACGGAGAACGATGGTGACGCGCCGCCCCCGGGTTTTCGTGTCGTACTCGCACGACGACGAGAACCACAAGACACTCGTGCGCCGGTTCGCCGAGTTCCTGCACCGGCACGTCGGTCTCGAGGTGCACCTCGACCAGTGGGCGGACGGCCACCGCATCGACTGGGCGAAGTGGGCGGCGCGCCAGCTCCAGCTGGCCGACTTCACCCTCGCGATCGCCTCCCCGGTGTACCGGCGGCGGCTCGACGGCGACGAGCTGCCGCAGGTCGGCTGGGGTTCCCAGTTCGAGGGCGCCATCCTCCGCAACCAGCTCAGCAGCGACATCGACGAGTACACCGCGCGGATCCTGCCGATCGTGCTGCCGGGCCGGGCGATCGAGGAGATCCCCCTCTTCCTGACCCCGTATTCGGCGTCGCACTACAAGATCCAGCAGTTCCAGCTGGACGACCCGGGCGTGCGGAGCCTGGTCCGGGCGATCGCGGGACAGGCCGAGCACCCCGGGCCCGACGACGAGCCCGGGACGTTCGCCCTGCCCGGGTTCGTGCCGCCCCCGCGGCGCCGGAAACTGTTGCTGACCAACGAATTGAAGCCGGTGTCGAAGGGACCGGACGTCCGGCTCGGCGCGGTCGGCATCGACGGCGTCCACTACGGCAACGGCATCGCCTACCGCTGCTCGATGTTCTGCAGCGAGCCCCGCGGCGTCGTCGAGTACCCGCTCGGGCGGAAGTACAAGAAGTTCGAGACGACGGTCGGTGTCCTCGACGACGCGAGCGATTCCCAGCAGACCGGCTACTTCGAGATCTTCCTCGACGGCGTCGCCCACCCGGGCGCGACGGTGAAGCTCGGCTCCCCGGCGCACCTGACGGTCGACGTCACCGAAGTACTGCGCCTGCGGCTGGTGGCCTACCGCACGGACACGACGGCCCACCCGATGCTCGCGGGCGCGCGCCTGGCGGGCGGCCTGTCCAACGGCCTCCCCGAACTCGGCTGGGGCGATCCGGTCCTCTACACCTGATCGTGACGCTGACACCGGGTTGGCCCCGGCGGGCACCGGGTACTTGTTGATCATGAGCCCGAGGATGTGGCGCCTGCTGATCTCGGGGTCGCTGCGGCTGTTCCTGATCACCGCCGTGCCGGCCGCCGCGCACCTGTCCGTGCTCGTCGGCTTGCTGGCCGGGGTGATCGCCTTCGTGGTGCCGGCACCACGCGCACCGGACGACGTCGAGGGGTCTAGCTAGCCACCACCCGCGCCAGCACCGACGGCACCTCCCGCTCGAGGTCCCCCGCCGCCCCCTCCACCCCCGCCAGGTGACGCAGCAACGCCTGCTGGAACAACCCGTCCAGCAGCGCGTACGCCACCGACGCCGGAACGTCCACCGGCGCCGACACCAGTTCCGCGTACCGCGACACCACGTGCCAGATCATCTCTTCGCGCCGTCGGTCGATCTCCAGGACGTCGGCCCGGAACGACTCCTCGAACAGGCTCTGGTTGCGCAGGTCGTACCAGAGCCGGTGCAGCTTCGCGTCCGCGCGCAGCGTCGCCCCCATCGCCTTCGCGAAGTCGCGTTGCAACTCCGCCGCCGTGCGGGCGCGGGCGACGATTTCGTCGTACCGGGTGACGCACACCTCTTCGAACTGCCGGACGCAGTGGGTCAGCAGGTCGACCTTGTCGGCGAAGTAGTAGTGCAGCACGCCGTGTGAGAAGTCCGAGTTCTGCGCGATCTCCCGGAGGCTCGTCCGGGCGTAGCCGAGCTCGGCCAGCGTTTGCAGCGCGGACTCGGCCAGCTGCGCCCGCCGCTGTTCGAACTTGTCGACCTGGCGGCGCGAGATCCGGTCCCGCGTCCGCTCCTTCGCCTCTGTCACCTGCACCGTCCGTCGCTTCCCGAGTTGACCGGGTCAGTCTATCGGGCACTTGACCAACTTTTCCTGGACGAGTGTCAAGGAAACTCTTGACGACTGTCCAGACCTTGGCTGATGCTGTGGCCCAGCCGTCTCAAGGAGGAGATGTCATGGGTGGGTACGACCTGACCGGACGAGCAGCGCTGGTCACCGGCGGAGCACGCGGCCTCGGGGCCGGCATGGCCGAGGCGCTGGCCAGGGCGGGTGCCGCGGTGGTGATCGCCGACGTCCGGGAGGACCTGGGCCGGGCGACCGCCGACGCGCTCAAGCAGACCGGCGCGACCGCCGCGTTCGTGCCACTCGACGTCACCGACGACGCGGGCTGGGAGCAGGCCATCACGGCCACCGTCGCCGAGCTCGGCGGGCTGGACATCGTGGTCAACAACGCCGGCGTGGAGATCTCCGGCCTGGTCGCCGACCTCGACCCGGCCGACGTGCGGCGGATGCTCGACGTCAACGTCCTGGGCACCGCGCTCGGCATCAAGCACGCCTTCCGCGCGATGCGCCCGGGCGGCGCGGCGGGCAACGGCGGCGCCGTCGTCAACATCGCCTCGGTCGCCGCGACCATCGCCTTCCCCGGCATCGCGGGCTACTCGGCGACGAAGTCCGCGGTCGACCGGCTGACCCGGGTGGCCGCGATGGAGTCCGGGAAGCTCGGCTACGGCGTGCGCGTCAACTGCGTCTACCCCGGCCTGGTCCCGACCGAGATGGGCAACCAGCTCGCCACCGACGTCGTGCGGCTCGGGCTCTTCCCCAGCGTCGAGGACGCGATCGGCGCCGTCGTCGGGCAAACCCCGGCCGGCCGGCTCGGCGAGGTCACCGACATGGCCGACGCCGTCGTCTTCCTGGCCTCCGACGCCGCCCGCTTCGTCACCGGCGCCGGCCTGCCGGTCGACGGCGGCATGGGCATGTGACCTGATCGCGATGCGCCTGGTTGACTACCTCGACAAGGGGGCCACCCTCGGCCCCTCGGCGCCGTGCCTGACGATGGCCGGCGCCTCGTTGAGCTACGCGTCCGTCCAGGAGCTGTCCTGGCGGATCGCCCGGGCACTGGCCGGTTCCGGCGTCCGGCCGGGCGAAAAGGTCGCCATCCTCTCCGCCAACGACCCCACCGCGTTCGCGTGCGTCTTCGGCGTTTCGCGCGCGGGCGCGGTGTGGTGCCCGGTCAACCCGCGCAACGCCGCCGGGGAGAACCGGGACCTGCTGGACCTGTTCGACTGCACGTGCCTGATCTACCAGTCGTCGTTCGCGCCGCTGGTCGAGCAGCTGCGGCCGGACCTGCCGAAGCTGAAGACGGCGGTCTGCCTCGACGACGGCTCGTTCGAGGACTGGCTCGGCGACGCCGCGCCGTGGGAAGCGCCGCCGGTGGACGACGTCGTGATGCTCGTCGGCACCGGCGGCACCACCGGCCGCCCCAAGGGTGTCGTGCTGACCGGGCACAACATCGAGACGATGACCGCGCTGACGCTGATGAGCTACCCGTTCCGCGGGCGGCCGCGGTACCTGGCGCTGGCGCCGCTCACGCACGCGGCGGGCGTGCTGTGCTTCCCGGTGCTCGCGCTGGGCGGCGAGGTCGTCGTGATGCCGGCCCCGGACCTGACGGCGTTCCTGGGCCTGGTCGAGGAACGCGGGATCACGCACACGTTCCTGCCGCCGACGCTGATCTACCTGCTGCTGGACAACGCCGCGCTCGACACGACGGACCTTTCGTCGCTGCAGTGCCTCTGGTACGGCGCGGCGCCGATGTCCACCGCGCGGCTGCGGGAGGCGATCGAGCGGATCGGGCCGGTGCTGGGCCAGCTGTTCGGGCAGTCCGAAGCCCCGATGATGATCTCCACGCTGGCCCCCGCGGACCACCTGCGCCCGGACGGGACGCTCGCCGTGGAACGGTTCGCCTCGGCGGGCAAGCCGACACCGCTCACCCAGGTGTCCATAGTGGACAGTGACGGGAATTCCCTGCCACCGGGCGAACGCGGCGAGATCGTCGTGCGCGGACCGCTCGTGATGGCCGGGTACTACCAGGATCCCGAGGCGACGGCCAAGGCGTCGGCGGGCGGCTGGCACCACACCGGGGACATCGGCTACCTCGACGAGGACAACTACCTCTACATCGTGGACCGCTTGAAGGACATGATCATCAGCGGCGGCTTCAACGTCTACTCCGCCGAAGTCGAGCAGGCGCTGCTGAGCCACCCCGCGGTCCGCGACTGCGCCGTCGTCGGGCTGCCGCACGAGAAGTGGGGCGAGCAGGTCACCGCCGTGGTGCAGGTCCACGCGGGCCGCGAGGTGACCGCCGACGAGCTGCGGGCGTTCGCGAAGGGACTGCTCGGGAGCGTCAAGGCGCCCAAGGAGGTGCTCGTCTGGCCGGACCTGCCGCGGTCCAAGGTGGGCAAGGTGCTGAAGGTGGAGATCAAGCAGCAGCTGCTTGCCACCGGCGCAGCTTCTCCGGGTTCCGCACCGCCCACACCCGCGTGATCGCGTCCCCGGCGACGTCGAACGCGACGACGGCCAAGACCACGCCGCCCTGGCTCAGCACCAGGCCCGGCCGGCCGTTGACCACGCGCTCGGCGAGCGTCATGCCGGAGACGCGCGCCGCGAGACCCACGGCGTAGCGCGCGACCCGCTCGCCGCCTTCGACCGGGCGCGCCACGGCGGCGGCCAGGCCACCGCCGTCGGCCGTGA
>NZ_JAAGNB010000011.1:0-5914 GCF_010550475.1 Amycolatopsis sp. SID8362 | reverse complement strand
CGCTGGCCGTGGTCGCGCTGCAGCGGTTCGTGGTGCGGCCGGGTGCCGACACCGGCGCCGTGCTGGCGCTGAGCGCGGCCGGGCTGCTCGCCGCGCACTCCAGCGCGTTGTTCGGGGCGCTGCTGTTCGCGTTCCCGCTGGTCGTGCAGCGCTGGTACCGGGCGCTGCGTGGCAAGCGCCTCGACGGCGTCGCGCCCGGCAAGACGGCTTGGCGGGTCGTCGGCGGCGACGTCGTGCGGATGCTGCCGGTGATGGTGGCCGCGGGCGTGCTGGCCGCGCCGATGATCATCGGCGCGATCACCTTCACGTCCGGCTCGTACCCGTACCACGCCTGGGGCTCGCACATGCCGGTGTGGAAGGCGCTGGCCATGCTGGCGACGTTCAAGCAGGTGCTGCCGGTCCCGCAGATCTGGCTGACGGTGTTTCTCGCGATCGGCGTGTTCACCCTCGCCGCGCTGCGGCGGATGCGCTGGCTGGTGCTCTCCGCGCTCGGGCTGTCCGCGCTGTTCGTAGTCGTCGCCTGCTTCGGCGGCGAAACCTGGGTGATCACCCTGTCCCGGCCCTGGTGGAACGACCGGTTCCGGCTGATGGCACTGGCCGCGATCCCGCTGTGCCTGCTCGCCGCGCACGGCATGAGCGAGGCCCAGCGGTGGGTGGCGAAGGCCGCCGGCAGCCGCGCGTGGGTGCGGGCGCGGCCGTGGCTGACCGGCCGGGTCGGGCTGGCGACGGCGGTGCTGCTGGTGGTCGCGATGGGCGTGCTGACCGGCGGGTTCTACCGCGCGGCCAACGCCAAGACGGTGTCGCTGCTCTACTACAACGGCCTGCCCGGCGAGGTGGTCCCGCCGGTGAGCGCCGACGAGATCGAGGCGATGGACAAGCTGGGCACGCTCGGCATCCCCGCCGACCAGAAGGTGCTCAACGACCGGCTGGACGGCACGGCCTGGATGTACGCGCTGACCGGCGTGCACCCGGTGGCCGGCCACTACGACGCCGGCGTCGCCCCCAAGGACGCGGTCTACCTCGCCCAGCACTTCGCGGACTTCGACAGCGACCCCGAGGTGCGCGCGGCGGTGCGCCGGCTGAACATCCACTACGTGCTGGTGGGCAGCGGCACCATCCGCCGGGACACCCCGATCGCGCACGGCTTGCAGCACCTGGACGGGCACGACTTCGTGCGGCCGGTGTACCGCAACCCTGGCGCCGTGATCTACCGGATCGTGAAGTAGTGCGCCCTCGTGGCCGCGGCGCCCCTTCCGCGGCCACGAGGGCCCCCGACCCCCCGGGGATCTCGGATGTCTGCTGGGAAGGACGCCCGAGGGGCGGCAATCGGTTTCCCGATCACCCGGATGTCACTCGTTCGGCCTAGCGCAGCTCGGGCAGGACGTCGCTCGCGACCTGCTCCAGCACGGCCTCGCGGCCCTCGTACGGCGTCGACGAGCGCGGCCAGTGCGAGATCACGTCGGTGAAGCCCAGCTCGCCCGCCCGGCCCACGGCGTCGCGGAACGCCTCCACGCTGCTCAGCGAGAACACCGGGGACGAGTCCAGGTTGACGTACCGCTGGACGCTCGCCCGGTCGCGGCCCACGGCGTCCAGGCGCTGGTCGAAGACCTCGGTGAGCTGCTTGACGCCGTCCCACCACTCGTCGGCCGTCGTGCCGCCCTTGCCCGTGGTCACCCAGCCGGCGCCGAAGCGCGCGGCCAGCGTCATCGTGCGCGGGCCGTTGGCCGCGACGACGAACGGCAGCCGGGGGCGCTGCACCGGGCCGGGCAGGTTGCGGGCCCCGCGGGCCCGGTAGTACTCGCCGTCGAAGTCGAACTTGTCGGTCATCAGCAGCCCGTCGAGCGCTTCGACGAACTCGGTGAAACGGTCCACGCGCTGCTTCGCCGTCAGTTCGGGGGCGTCGAGGACCACGCCGTCGTAGTGCAGGTGGTCGACGCCCGCGCCGACGCCGAGGACGAACCGGCCGTCGGAGACGTCGTCGAGGGTGATCAGTTCCCGCGTGAACGGCACGGGGTGCCGCGCGACCGGCGACGCGACGAACGTGCCCAGCCGGATGCGGGACGTGACCATCGCCGCCGCCGTGAGGGTCGGGACGGCGGAGAACCACGGCCCGTCGACCAGGTTGCGCCAGCCCAGGTGGTCGTACGTCCACGCGTGGTCGAAGCCGTACTCCTCGGCGGCGCGCCACTTCGGCTCGGCGGCCCACCAACGATCTTCCGGAAGAATGACGATGCCTACTCGCACAGTTCCGGACGCTAGCGGTAACCACCGACAGTCGCACGGACGGGGACGTGGCCACCCGAACGTGTCAGGGACAATGGCGGGGTGGAGAGACCTCAGTTGATCGCGTCCGACGTCGACGGCACCCTGCTCGGCCCCTCCGAAACCCTGAGCGCCCGCACCATCGCGACCGTCCGCCGGGCGGTCGACGCGGGTGTCCCGTTCGTGCTGGCCAGCGGCCGTCCGCCGCGGTGGATCGCCCCGATCGCGAAGCCGCTCGAGCTGACCGGTTACGCGGTGTGCGCGAACGGCGCCGTCCTCTACGACTGCGGCCGCGAGGAGATCCTCGAGGTGCACGGCCTGCTCGCGCCGGCGTTGCTGCACGACATCGCGCACGCCCTCGACAAGGCGCTGCCCGGCTGCCGGCTGGCCGCCGAGCGCGTCAGCACGGGCGCCGTCGACCACGACATGCGCAACTTCGTGATCGAGCCGGACTACCACAACCCGTGGGGCGACGGCGAAGGCCGGACCGGGCCGCGCGCCGAGGTGCTCGGGCACCCGGCGATCAAGCTGCTGGTCAGCCACCGCGGGATGTCGTCCGAGGAGATGGCCGGCGCGATCGACGCGCTGTTCGACCGCGAGGTGGACGTCACGTACTCGTCGTCGGGCGGCCTGGTGGAGCTGTCGGCGCACGGCATCACGAAGGCGACCGGCCTGGCCGACCTCGCGCGGCGCCTGGACGTCGACCCCGAGCGGGTGATCGCGTTCGGCGACATGCCCAACGACGTCGAGATGCTGCGCTGGGCCGGCCACGGCGTCGCGATGGAGAACGGGCACCCGCAGGTGCTCGCGGTGGCCGACGAAGTCACCGGCCCGGCCGGCGAGGACGGCGTCGCGCAGGTCCTCGAGCGCTGGTTCTAGCGGCGGTCGAGCTCGGCCGCTTCGGCCGGGGTCGGCGCCGTGCCGCCCAGGTGGGCGGGCAGCCACCAGCGTTCCTCGTCGGACGCGGGCTGGTCCGGGTAGTCGGCCTGGGCGCGGTCGAGCAGCGCGCTCATCCGGGTGCGCAGCTCCTTCGTCACGACGTCCCAGTCGTCGCCCTTGGCCGGGTGCATCGGCTCGCCGATGAGGATCGAGATCGGCACGTGCCGCCGGGTCAGGTCCTTGGGCCTGCCCTTCGTCCAGAGCCGCTGGGTGCCCCACAGCGCCATCGGCACGACCGGGACGTCGGCCGCCGCGGCCATCCGGACGGCGCCGGACTTGATCTCCTTGACGGTGAACGACTGGCTGATCGTCGCCTCCGGGAAGACGCCGACGACCTCACCGGCCTGCAGTTTCGCCAGCGCTTCGCGGTAGGAGCCCAGGCCGGCGGAGCGATCGACGGAGATGTGGTGCATCCCGCGCATCAGCGGCCCGGCGATCTTGTTGTCGAAGATCTCCTTCTTCGCCATGAACCGCGTCAGCCGCTTGGCCGGGCGCGCGCCGAGGCCGCAGAAGATGAAGTCCAGGTAGCTGACGTGGTTGCAGGCGATGACCGCGCCGCCGCGGCGCGGGATGTGCTCCGCGCCCTCGACCCGGATGCGGTTGTCGAGCACGCGGAACATCGTCCGGGCCGCGGCGATCACGGGCGGGTACACGAAGTCGGCCATCGCGCCAGGTTACGCGACCGTAGGTTGGGGGCGGCTGTTCAGCGGTGAAGGACACACGGCCAGCACCACGGCCAGCAGGAGCGCGAACAGCGCGACCGACTGGTGCTTGACGCCTTCGATGCCGTCGCCCAGCGCCGCGGTGCCGAACTGCGTGAGCGACACGGCGAACAGGAACGCCAGCACCACGCCCAGTGGATTCCGCCGCTGGATCCAGGCCCGGACCAGCACGAACAGCCAGATCGGCACCAGCGCGAACAGGCCGAGCGGGGCGAGCAGGCCGGTCAGCCACGACACGACCGGCACCCGGTGCTCCTGCGCGTGCGGCGCGAAGCCCGCCTCCTGGTCGAAGCTGCCGAGGTAGTCCGGCCGCGCGGTGAGCTGGTCGGTCGCGGCCCGGTTCAGGACTTCGAGGGCCCGGCCCGGGTGGCTCGCGAAGTAGCCGAGGACATTCGGGCGGCTCATCAGCTCGCGGTAGCGCGGGTAGAGCGGGTCGATCCGGGCCGGGTGCGGGTGCCACCAGCCGTTGCCCGCGTACTGCTCGAACGACGGCGGCAGGCCGAGCGCGGCGAGGTCGGCCCGGGTGTCGTGCCTGCCGTCGACGATGTTCAGGAAGATCGAGTTGAACATGTTGATCTCGCGCGAGTCGTCCCCGGGGAACTCGGCGTACGTGCCGTCTGGGGCGAGCGCGGGTTCGACGCTCCGCTGCGCGGCCAGCGTGACGAGCCCGACGGCGCCGATGACCAGCACCGCGGCCGCCCACCGCTTGACCCTGCGCAGCGTGCCCGGCCGGACCAGCAGCACCGCGAGCGCGAGGATCGGCAGGATGATCAGCGTCTGGACCTTGGCGTTGACCGCCAGGACCCCGCCGGCGAACGTGACCGCCATGCCCGCGTAGCTCCAGCGGCCCTCGCGCGCGGTCAGCAGCAGGCCGCCGACGGCGAGCAGCAGGCCGAGGAACGCCGCGCCTTCGCCGAGGATCGCGGCGAAGTACCCGAAGAACGCCGAGTCGGCGACGACCAGCAGCAACCCGGCCGCCACCGCGAGCCGGACGCGGCGCGCGTACGGCAGGCCGAGCACGATCGCCGTGACGGCGGCCGCGGCGATCACGCTGCTCAGCAGGCCCAGCACGACCAGGCTCAGCGTCCCGGGGTGGCCGGCCAGCCCGCCGAGCCGGACGGCCAGGTCCGCGAGCCAGCTCTGCGTCAGCAGGTACGTCGGCCGGCACGGCGGCGCCCCCGGCGCGGGCGTGTAGGCGAGGTGGACGAACGCCTCCGGCAGGCCCTTCCAGGTGATCCCGGCGCCGCACAGCACGCGGCCGCCGTCGCCGTTGTTGGACATCGCGACCGGGCGCGGCACCAGGAACCGCACCACGAACAGGGCGAGCGACGCGCCGAACACCCCGATCCCGAGCCGCGTCTCGGCGGGCAGCCGCCGTGCCGGGGCCTCGAGCTTCACGAAGGACAGGGTACGTAGCGGAAGTCCGGGCCCTTGTCGAGGTCGGCGACCACGGACTTCGCCTGTTCCGCGCGCGGGTACACCGCGACCCAGTACGGCGTGCCGACGCGGCGGAAGGTCGCGACCTCGTACTGGCCCGCGTAGACCGGGTCGATGGCGCAGTGCTGGCGGTCGGCGTAGCCGCGGTCACCCGGCACGGCGACGGTCGGGCGGCGGCCGTTGACGACGTAGTCGTAGTCGGTCGAGACGCCGCCTTCATGGCGCCCTTCGCGGGCGATGTGGTCGTCGGTGCGGCCGAGGACGTCGATGATGAGCAGCTGGCCGCTGTGCGCCGCGAGCGCGCCGGGCGCGCTGCCGCTGACCACGGACCCGGGCGGCAGGTACTCGCCGAGCCAGCCGCCGATCTCGGCGAGCTGGGTGCCGTTCGCGCGCCAGTCGCGCACCCGGTCGAGCATCTCCGGGCTGAACACCGAGACGAGCACCGCGATCCCGGCCAGCCCGCAGGCGGCCACCGGGACCAGCCGCGTCGCGGCGGACGGCTTGGCCTCGGCGTCCACGGTGAGCACGCCGTACGTCGCGACGGCGGCGACGGC
>NZ_JAAGNB010000002.1:0-34023 GCF_010550475.1 Amycolatopsis sp. SID8362 | reverse complement strand
AGGTGGCGCGCGGGCGTGTGTCGCAGCGCATGGGCCGCGGATCGGTGGCCGCTCGTGGCCGGCGAACGCGCGGGATGGGGGGGGCGCGGCGCGGGTCGGAGCGCGGGTGGGTGGGGTCAGTCGCGGCTGGGGCCGAAGCGTTCGGTGCGGATGCGGTGCGGGTCGTGGCCCAGGGCCAGCAGGATGTCCGCCGCTGTTTCGACGAAGGCTGTCGGGCCGCAGATGAACGAGGTCGCGCCGAACTCGGCGGGCCAGGCTGCGGTGTTGAGGGTGGCCACGTCGATGCGCTTGGGGATGCCGGGGCGGCCTTCGGGGAGTTCGCGCGTGTAGACGTACGTGATGTCCAGGCCCGCCACCGGGGTGCGGAGCTCGTCGGCGTAGTACTGCTCGGCCGGGCTGCGCAGGGAGTAGATCAGCTTGAACGGGGTGCGGACGCCCGCCGCGCGGCGGGCGCGGATCATGGCCATCAGGGGGACGATGCCCGAGCCGCCCGCGATGAGGAGGACCGGCTCCGGGTTGGTGGGGCGCCAGGCGAACCAGCCACCGATCGGGCCGCGGATTTCGACCGGGTCGCCGATCGCGTACGGACCCGTCAGGTGCTCGGACACTTCGCCGTCGGCGACGCGCTGGACCGTCAGCTCCACCCGGTCGCCGTCCGCGGGGGCGGCCAGCGAATAGCTGCGCTGGGCGCGGTAGCCGTCCGCGGCCGTCAGGCGGACGTCGACGTGCTGGCCCGCCAGGTGTCCCGGCCAGCCGGGCAGGTCGAAGACGAGCGTGCGGGCTGTCGGGGTTTCGTCGCGGAAGCCGGCCAGGCGGGCGACCCGCCAGGCTAGTCGCCCTGATACCGCTGTTCGCGCCATGGATCCCCGTAGTCGTGGTAGCCGGCGTTCTCCCAGAAGCCCGGCTCGTCCCGGGTCTTCAGCTCCAGCCCGCGCACCCACTTCGCGGACTTCCAGAAGTACAGGTGCGGCACCAGCAGCCGCGCCGGGCCGCCGTGCTCGGGGGTGAGGGGCTGGCCGCCGTATTCGTAGGCGATCCAGGCCTGGCCGTCGAGCAGGTCGGCCAGCGGCAGGTTCGTCGTGTACCCGCCGTAGGAGTGGACCATGACGTAGTCGGCCTCGGTGTCGAGCCCGCCGACCAGCGTGTCGATCGCGACGCCGCGCCACCGCGTGTCCAGTTTGGACCACTGGGTGACGCAGTGGATGTCCACCGTGGGCTTCTCGCTCGGCAGGGCCATCAGCTCGGCCCAGCTCCACGTGTGCTTGTCACCCTTTTCGGTGGTGACCGCGAACTCCCACGTCTCGGTGCGCACGCGCGGCGTCGGTCCCGCGGACAGCACCGGGAAGTCCTCGGCCAGGTACTGACCGGGTGGCAGCCTCGGGTTGCCGCTGCGGGCCCGGCCCTGGAAACCCGGCGTCACGACACCCATGCGGCACTCCCTTCGCGGTCCCGCCGAGCCTACGCCCGGACCTGCAGCCCGAGCGACGTGACGAGCACCGCAGCCTGTTCGGGTGACACGATCGCGCCCGCCAGGTCGGCGTTCAGCGGGTCGAGTGCCGACAGGTCGCTGCCCCGCAGCTCGGCGCGCGGCAGCTTGACCGCGTGCAGCATCGCCGCGGACAGGTCGACGTCGGCGAACACCGCACCGCCGCAGTCGGCCCCGGTCAGGTCGGCTTCCCGCATCCGCACGCCCTGGAAGCTGACCGAACGCAGGTCGGCGCCCGCCAGCCCGGCGAACGACCAGTCGCCGCCGATGACCCGCAGCGGCCGCAGCTCGCATTCGGTGAACGTGGCGCCGACGAGCTTGCAGCCGGTGAACTCGGCGTCGAAGAAGTTGCACCGCTTGAAGGCGGAGCCGGCGAACGACGAGTCCACGTGCCGCGACGCGTTGAAGCGCACGTTGCCGAACACGCAGTCGGTGAACACGGAGTTCCGGACGACGGCCTCCGAGAAGTCGACCTCCAGGAACTCGCACCGCACGTAGTGGCGTCCGGTGATCTCCTCTCCGTACCAGTCGTCACGGGAGAACCGCTGCTCTTCGACGGGATCTTGCGTGGCCTCGGGCACCCCGCCAGGCTAGCGGCATGCTCGACGCCGACGAGGTCCGGAACGCCGTGCCGATGACGGCCGCCGTCGACGCGGTGCGCGAGGCGTTCCTCGACCTCGCCGCCGGCCGTTTCGCGGTGCCGCAACGGTTGTCGTTCGGCGGCGGCACGACGCTCGTCATGAGCGCCTGCCACACCCCGTCGTCGACGACCGTCGTGAAGACGCTCAACCTGGCCGCCGGGCGGACCCCGATGATCCTCGGCACGCTGGTCTGGAACACCGCCGAGGGCCAGGTGGTCGCGGACGCGGTCGAGATCACCACGCTGCGCACCGGCGCCGTTTCCGGTGTCGCCACGGACCTGCTGGCCCCGGCCGGCGCGAGCAAGCTCGCCCTGCTGGGCACCGGCGCACAGGCCGCGGACCAGGCGCGGGCGGTGGCGGCGGTCCGCCCGGTGCGGCACTTGGCCGTGTTCGGCCGCGACCGCTCGCGCGCGGCGGCCTTCACCGCACGGCTGGGTGCCGAGTTCCCGGAGGTGACGACGCGGGTCGCCGCGAGCGCGGAAGACGCGGTTTCCGATGCGGAGATCGTTTGTTGTGCTACTTCGTCGAGTACTCCTCTCTTCGCTGCCGATGCCTTGCCCGAACGGGTTCACGTCAACGCGATCGGGTCGTACTTGCCGTCCATGCGGGAACTTCCCGCGGAGTTGCTCGCCACCGCGGGATGCGTGGTGGTGGATCAGGTCGAGGCCGCCCTCGAAGAAGCCGGTGAGGTGATCCACGCGGTCGAAACCGGGCTTCTCCGCCGTGAGGAGCTGCTCGAACTGGGGCACGCGCTGCGCGAGCCCCCGGTGGTGCGCGGGCGAACGGTGTTCAAGTCCGTCGGTCTCGCCGTGCAGGACTGGGCGGTGGCCCGGCTCCTCGGTGACGCGCTCGGCCGGAGCTAGCTCACCACCCGTGGCCGGGGCGGGGCGGAGAGCAACCGGGAGCGGCCAAACGGCGCAATCTGCGCCATGAGGCGTTTGATCAGTCACCCGATCCGGGAATTTTCCGGGCATGTCTCCTTGGCGAACCACCACCAGACGGAACACGGCCGTGCGGGTCATCACGGCGATCGGCGCGATCTTCGCGGGGATCGAAGTTCTCTACATGATCATGGTGCTCGCCGGCGCCAACGCCGGTAACGCGTTCTTCATCTTCATCAAGTCACTGGCGGTTCCTCTCGCCTTGTTCTTCCCGGGGCTGTTCCCGGTGAGCAACCCCAGCCTGGCCGTCATCCTCGACTTCGGCCTGGCCGCGGTGTTCTGGCTGGTCGTGACCGGCATCATCGCCCGCTTCGCCGGCCGTTGACCGGCGGCGGCCTGCCGCTTCGCGCCACCGTCGGGCCACCCGCCCTCGGCATCCGCAGCGTCCTTCGGCGACACTGGGGAGATGAGCGACGGCAGGTGGTTCGACGGCTGGTCGCCCTGGCCTGAGTTGGCCGGGCTGGCCGCGGCCGGGCGTTCCCTGCTGCCGAACGTCCCGGTCACCCCGGGCGCGCTGGTGCGGATGGTCACCGAGCAGCTCGTCGGACGGCGGCTGACCGCGAAGGTCGATGACCGCGAGGTCGGCCTGACGCTCGCCGAACTCGACTACCCGGCCGACAGCCTCCGGCTGGCCACCGGACGGGTCGGCGACGTCCGGATCGTCGCCGAAGACGTCGACTGGCCCGAACCCGAAGGCGGCAGCATTCCGCTGCGCCGGGTCACCGTGCTCGCCGAAGACGTCCGCCTCCGCTCGCTGCCCACCCCGGCCGCCAAGCCCGCCCGCGTCGAGCTGCAGATCGCGGTTTCCGCCGAGGTGCTGCGGGAACGGGTGGCGAAAGCCCGCCCCGGGATCGTCGCGGCTCCGGCCGCGAACGGGCTGCTGCGGATCCACTGGGCGAAGCGCCCGCTCTGGGGCCACTTGACCCTGCGCCCCGAGGTGGCCGACGACGCCGTCGTGCTCGTGCCGCAGACCCTCCACATCGGACAACGGCGACTACGGCCGCCACGCCGCTTCCGCCCCATCGTGCTTCCCCTGCCGGAACTTCCGCCGGGCATAAGGCTGACGAAGGTGGAGCCGCGGCACGACGAACTGGTGCTGCACACCGTGGCGGAGGAATGGCCGGAACGCCTTTCGCGCATCCCGCTGCCCGACCTGCTGAGCTGGCTGACCACGGCCGCGGTGACGTTGACGCTGCCCAAACTCGGCGCTCGTTCATGACTCTCCCTCGCGTGCGATGAGCCCGGAGTGGCTCACCAGCCAACGTACTCGAACGTCCGTTCGAACACATCACTCACACGGGTAGAGCTGGGAATGCGTTGCGCGGCAACGGAAATCCGGCCGGGCAACCCCGATCAGGCGTCCCGGTCCCGGAGGTACCGGGTGTGGTCCGCCTGCCGGTCGATCTCCGTCGCGTAGAACCGCTCGGCCACCCGGTGCGCCTCGGTCTCCAGCAAACCCAGCTGTGCGACCAATTCCTCCCCCGCACTCGCCCGCCGGGCAGCGAACCACCACGGCAGGTTCAAGTACGTCTGCACCGACAACGGCAGGTCCGTCCCCGCCAGCCGGACCACGGCGTGCCGCAGGTCAGGGTCGGCCGCGAGCCGGTCCGGCCGGGACAGCAGGTCGGAAAGCACTTCCGCGATCCGCCGCACAGTGTCCACAGAGGACGAAGGCAGCCGCGACGACTGCGCGGTCACCGACGCCACCAGCGTCTCCAGGGAAGCCCGCAGCGAAGCAGACGTGTCCGGGACCAGCCGCACTTTCTCCCCCGGCGCCAGCAGCGCCCCCGCCAGGTACAGCGCCACCACGACGAACGGCCAGACCCACCCGACCACTCCGGTCAGGTACAGCACGACGCCGGTCAAGCCGCCGACGCAGCCGGCGAGGTTCTTGGTCGAGCCCAGATAGCGCAGCATCATTGGTACCCGCGGATCTCCTTGAACACGTCGGAAAGCTGGGTCTCGCGCGCGTCGAACACCTTCCCGCCGGTCATCGTGGCGACGTCGGTCAGCTCGTCGCCGCTGCCCTCGCCGAACAGCACCGTGAACACCGGCACCTGCTTGACCGGCGGCGGCATCGTCCCGAACGCGAGCTTGAAGTCCGCGAGCGACGAGCCGTTCGCGTTCTCCCCGTCGGTCATCAGGACGATGGAGGTGAACCGGTCGGGATCGCGCGCCTGCAACGGTTCCAGCTCCCGGTAGGCCTCCGCCAGGCTGTCGTAGATCGCCGTGCCGCCACCCGCCGACAGGCCCTCGGAGAACGTCTTGATGCGCGCCAGCTCGGCCGCCGGGTCCTGCTCCGGCACCGTGAACGTCGTGGCGCCGGACGGCCGCGTGTTGAACGGCAGCATCAGCACCTCCTCGCGGCTCCGGAACCGCCGGTACCGCCCGGTCAGCGAGTTGTCCGCACCGGTCAGCCCCACCAGTGCCGTGCGCAGCGAGTCGATCCGCTCCCCCTTCATCGACCCGGACGTGTCCAGCACGTACAGCGTCCGCGACGGCCGCCGGATCTTGTCGAAGTACGCCTGGAGCAGCGCGTCCACGGCCTGCTGCGTCGCCGGGAACGGCAGCTCGACGAGGTTGTGCGCGGTGAACCGCGGCCCGAGCGCGACACCCGGCACGACCGGCCGCCGCTGGGTCGTCTCCATGATCCGCTTCTGGACGTCGGGCGTGCGCAAGTAGTCCGATAGCCGCTGGTGCGCCGACCGCGCGTCGTCACCGGCGGAAGCCAGCAGGGAGAGCGGGTAGTCCGCCGTGACGACGCCGTCGCTCGGGTAGACCAGCGTCAGCGGCGCGGGCAGCTTCCCGGACGCGTTCGCCGACAGCAGCACGGACTCGTAGTTGATCAGCCCGTCGACCGGGTCCGGGCCGGTCGCGCGCCGGATGTAGGCGTCCGACAGCCAGCCCGACGAGCCTGCCGAAAGCGCCTGGGCGCTGAAGAACTGCGTCAGCTGCGGGGTCACCGAGGCGACCTGCCGCGCGTCGATCGCGTTGCCCGCGCCGGCCAGTGCCGAAGCGACGCCGACCAGCGCCGAGAACCCGGAGTTCGACGCCGACGGGTCCGTCATGCCGTAGCTGAACGCCTTCTTCCCGGCCTGCGCGGCGATCTCGCCCCAGCTGACCGGCTTTCCCGTCCAGCCGAGCCGCTGGGCGACCGGCGCGGCCAGCCCCAGCACCACCGGCGAGCTCATGATCTTGACCTGGTTGCCGAGCCGCTTCGCCGCTTCGGGAATGCCTGCCAGGTAACGGTTCGAGGAAAACCAGACGGCGTCGTACTTGCCGTCGACGCCGCCGTTCGCCAGCGCTTCGGCGCCTTCCAACGTGCCGGTGAAGGTGAACTTGACCTTCACCCCGGTGGCCTGCGCGGCTTCGTCGAGCACCGGCTGCATGTCCGCCAGTTCGCTGCCCGCGAGGATCCGCAAGGTTCCCGGCTCGGGCTCCCCCAGCGGCGCCGATGAGGAGTCGGAACACCCCGCCAGCACCAAGGCGCTCACCGCGAGCGCCAATACCTTCCTCATGCTTCCCCCTCGTGCGAACGGCGCAGGTGGTCTTCGGCCCGGCGGATCTCCCCGGACAGCGACTCGACGGTCGCCGCCATCGACCGGACGGCGTCGGCGCGGAACCCGTCGATCGCGTCGATCGAGGCGTAGATCCGGTCGAAGGAGGCGCGGATCGTCTCGGTCGCGACGGCCGGGTCGCTGCCCGCCTTCCGGATCTCCGCGGACTGCAGGTCCAGCAGCTCGGTGTTGGCGCGGATCAGCCCGTCGGTGGTGGCCCGCAGCGCGGCGACCTCGTCGAGGACGTCCCGCTGGCTCGCCAGCGCGCCGCTGACCAGCAACGCGACCCGCAGCGCCGATACCGTCGTCGACACCGCCCGCTCGACACCGCGGATCAGCTCGTCGTTGTTCTTGCGCACCAGGTCCAGCGCGAGGTAGCCCTGCGCGCCGACCGCGAGCTGGGTGAGCAGGTCCTGGTGCCGCTGCCGGATCGGGTACAGCACGTCCCCGCGCAACGCCTGCGCGCGCAGCGGGTCCGTCAGGTCGAAGACGGAAGCCTGCCGCTCGACGGCGCCGTCGACGGCCTCGGCGAAGGCGGCCGCTTCGGCGAGCTTCCCCATGACCTGCCACAACCGTTCGCGTTCGCCCTTGATCGCGGCGTTGTCGCGGCGCAGGACGTCCTGCCGGCCGCGCAGGTCCACGACGAGCGCGTTGACCGGCTCGTTCGCCGCGCGATACCGGTCCAGAGCGCGCTTCGCGCCGGCGGCGGCCGGGAACATCCCGAGCAGCTTCCGGCCGGTCAGCGGCAGTTTGGCCGGGTCCAGCTCGGCGACCGTGCGGCGCAGGCTCGTGAGGCTGGTCGTGACCCCGTCCTGCGGGGACGCGACGCTGCGCAGGGACCGGTCGAGCATCGTCCCGGCGACACCCGCCGCGGCCCGCATGTCGGCCTCGCCGACGGCCAGCAGCTCGTCCAGCAGGTCGGTGAACTCCGGCGACCGGACGTCCAGTGCCGCCAGCCGCGTCGCGAACCCGTCGGCGCGCGCGGCGACGTCGGCGCGGGTGTCTTCGCTGAGCGTGATGAGCCCGGCGGCGCGCTCGGCGGGGATCGCGGCGACCGGTTCGGGCGGGGTGAGCGCGAAGTCCATGTCAGTACTGCTTGCCGACGGCGTCGAGCAGCCGCTCGAGCGTTTCGAACGACGGCGGTTCAACGGCGTCCACGAGGTCGGCCGGTGCGTGCGCCGGCGCGGCGACCTCGGCGAACAGCTTCGGGTCGGTCGTGCGGAAGCCGAAGGTCGCCGCGAGCCTGCCCAGCTCGGGGTCGGTGGCGAGGAGCTGCCCGACCTTGTCGCCGTCCGGGGTCAGCGGCACCAGCGTGTGCTTCGAATACACCGTCGGCGCGGTGTAGAGCAGGCGCATGTCCGGCCGGATCGAGCCGTCGCCACGCAGCACGCGGTCGACGAACTGCGACTCGTAGATCAGCGCCAGCGGCGTCTTGCCCATCCCCGCCGACAGGTAGTCCTCGAACGGCCCTTCGGTGCTGTTCTGCGTGTACCCCTGGTCCAGGAACAGCTTCGCCACCGACGGCAGCACCGCCGCCTCCTGCGCGGGCGTGCTGACGACGGCGTTCCCGTTGGCCACGAAGGAAACGATCGACAGGTACATCGCCGCGGAGTTCGACTCGCGCGGGTCGGTCGTCGTGACGAGGACGTTCTTGCGGGCCGGGTAGGCGGTGTTGCCGGGCAGCTGGTCCCAGCGCGTCCCGGCCTTCGCCAGGTCCAGGTACTTCGCGATGTCGAGGACGTCGTAGTCGCCCGCGCCCTTGTGCACGGCGCCGTTCGCGCGCAGCAGCGCCACGACCGGCTCGAAGCTGGCGACCGCCATCGGCGACTGGAACGGCGTGTACACCGTCGTCACCTTGCGGTCGCGCTGGATCTTCTGCGCCGCGGGCGACGACGACGGGAACGCGAAGGCGTACTTCCCGAGGTCCACGGTCGTCGCGAGCTGCCGCGAGCCCGCGGTGTCCACTTCGACCTTCAAGCCGTGCCGCGCGAAGGCGTCGACGACGCGCTGGTCGGCGAAGAAGGCCTGCTTCTCCGAACCGATCACCCCGCGCACGGTCACGGCACCGGACGCGGTGCCGTCGTCGCGCCCCCAGACGATCACCCCGACGACGGCCAGCACGAGCACCACGGCCAGTCCGATCGACACCCGGCGTTTCACGAGCCACTCCCCTCGATGGGCCTTCGCTCATTGGACGCGGGAGCGAGCCCGTTCGAAGTGAACAGCGCGTGAAGGAACGGTCTCAGGTCACCGGGAACCAGGTCCCGGACGCCCATTCCGCGTCGCCCCAGGCCTTTCGCTCGTCGGACCGTGGATCGAGCACCAGATCGGTGTCTTCCCGGAAAACGAGCACCGGGCGCAGTTCGGGGCCGTAGGACGGCCACTCGGGGCCGTCCGCGTCGGCGACGCCGTCCCGGATGAAGCGCGCCCAGGCGCGGTGGACGAGCAGCGCGGCGCGCTCGCGCTTCGGGTTGACCGCGACGGCCTGGTCGAACAGCGGCATCGGGACCTTCCACGCCATGGTCGTTTCGGTGCCGTGGCCGCCGTCGAGCTGCTCGGGCACGCCGGGCGCGGCGATGTCGATGCGGTAGCGGAAGACGGGCGCGTGCGCGGACTGCGCGTCGGCGAGGCGCTGCGTCGGGATGCCGTAGCGCTCGTCGCCCATCGCGGCGATCTTGGCCGACTTCAGGTCGGGGACGCGGCGGAGGTACGTCTCGAGCAGGTGCGAAGTGCCTTCCCGGCCAAGGATCCCTTCGAGCACCCCGGAAGCCGGCGCCGTCGCGACGTCGTCGCCGAGCATCATGGCGTACGTGCTGCCTTCGTTGCTGTTGCAGCCGATCAGCAACCGCACGCCGGCCGCGCTCCCCCGCCGGATCGGCTCGATCGGCACCTCGGGCAGCACCCGCGGGTGCAGGGTCGGGCGCCAGAGCCACAGCGCCCGCAGCCCGGTCAGGATCTGTTCCTGCGCCTCGACGAACTCCTTGGCGGGCAACGCGCGCAACGCGTCCATGTCGTGGCAGCCGACCTCGTCGAGGAGCCGCCGGGCCCGCGCCGTGCCGGCTTCCGGCGTCGCCACGTGGTCGGCGCCGCCGCTGCTGCTGATCCCTTGGGCGAACAACCCGGCGGAGAGCGGGCTGCCCATCAGGTTCCCGAGGCTCTTCGCGCCCGCCGAGACGCCGTAGACGGTGATCCGCGCCGGGTCGCCGCCGAACGCCGAAACGTTGCGGCGCACCCACTTGAGCGCCTCGATCTGGTCGAGCAGGCCGCACACGCCGGCGTCCGCTTCGGACTCGCCGAAGATCCCGGCCAGGTGCAGGAAGCCGAGCGAGCCGAGCCGGTAGTTGATCGTGACCACGACGATCCCGGCGCGCGCGAACTCCTCGCCGTCGCCCAGCTGCTCGCCGTGCCCGACGCGGTAACCGCCGCCGTGCAGCCAGAACAGCACCGGCCAGCCGCCGTCGGGCGCGGGCCCTTCCGGCGTGCAGACGTTGAGGTACAGGCAGTCCTCGTCGCACACCGCCGACGGGTTCATCGGGTCCGGCGACTGCGTCGCGTGCGGCCCGTACTCCGTCGCGACGTGCACGCCACCGGACAGCGCGGGCGGCCGCGGCGCCCGCCACCGCAGTTCGCCGACCGGCGGGCGGGCGTACGGGATCCCGCGCCAGACGCGGACACCGTCACCCGCCAGCCCCACCAGCGCCCCGAGCTCGGTCGTGACCGTCGGGACGGATGCCATCAGAGCGAGGCCTGCTCGACCGTCGGCAGGCAGACCTCGAACCGGGTGTTCCCGGGCTCCGACTCGACGCGCAGGTCGCCCTGGTGGCGTTCGACGACGATCTTCCACGAGATGTCGAGGCCGAGCCCGGTGCCTTCGCCGACCGGCTTCGTGGTGAAGAACGGCTCGAAGATCCGCGGCTTGACGTCGGCCGGGATGCCCGGGCCGGTGTCGCCGATCTCGACGCGGATCTGCTCGTTCTGGCCCCAGGTGCGCAGGGTCAGCGTGCCCTCGCCCTTCATCGCGCCGATGGCGTTGTCGATGATGTTCGTCCAGACCTGGTTCAGCTCGCCCGGGTACGCGGGGATCTTCGGCAGGCTGCGGTCGTACTCCTTGACGACGCGGAGGCCGCCGATCTTGCCCGACAGCATGACCAGCGTGGAGTCGAGGCCGTCGTGGACGTCGACCCACTGGTGCGGCGCCCGGTCCATCTGGGAGTACTGCTTGGCCTTGCCGACCAGCGCCGAGATGCGCGTGGTGGAGTCCTCGATCTCGCCCATCAGCATCTCGGTCTCGAGCGCGTAGGCGAGCCAGCGGACGGCGCCGTCGATGAAGGTGTCGCCGACCTGCTCCAGCACGTGGTCCAGGTCGGGCGTGGTCAGCCCGGCGCGGACGTAGATGTCGGCGAGGTCCCAGCCCTGGTCGATGCCGCGGTCGTCGAACCAGTCGGTGATCTCGTCCTCGCGGTCGGCCTGCTGCATCGCGGTCAGCTTCGGCGCCTGCGCGACCTGCTTGACCAGGCGTTCCTGGACGTCGATGAGCTGGTAGAGCAGCTCCGGGTCGATGTCCTTCTTCGCCAGGAAGGCCAGCTTGTGCCGCATGCCGGCGACGCGCTCGCGCAGGGACGCCGTCGCCCGCACGGCCGCGGCCGCCGGGTTGTTCAGCTCGTGCGTCAGCCCCGCGGACAGCTCGCCGAGGGCGAGCAGGCGACGGCGCGAGCCGATCACGGTGTCGCTGTTGCGCCAGCCGAGGTACATGCCCTCGAGCAGGTGCGTCGCCATCGGGAACCACTTGCGGAACTCGACGGAGAACTCCTTCGACGGCAGCGCGAGCAGCGTGACGTCGGACAGCGCGCGCACGGTGGCGCCGTAGGTGTGCTCGGCCTCCTGGTGGACGAAGAACTGCGTCGCGCCGAAGTAGGCACCGCGCTGGTCGGACCGGTTGGTTTCGACCTCGGTGCCGCTGACCAGGCGGGTCATCCGGATGGCGCCGTTCAGGAGGACGTAGAAGCAGGTCGCTTCGCCGCCTTCGCTGATGACGGTGGAGTCGCCGTCGTACTCCTCGAGCACGGCGTTGGCGGCCACCCAGTCGAGCTGTTCTTCGGAAAGGTGTTCGAACAGGAAGAGCCCGCGAAGCTCTTCCCGCGGCAGTGCGCTCATTCCTGCACCCCTGTTTTGTCGGTGGTCGGGGCTACGTTCGCCGCATGTCCCGCTTTCGCCTGACACCCACAGCCGAACAGGAGGCCCGGCTGCTCGTCCACTGCGCCCACGCTCGGTTCGTCTGGAACCTCGCCGTGGAGCAGCACTCCCATTGGCGGCCCGGACGGCCGCTCCCTCCAGGTTACGTCGACCAGGCGCGGCAGCTGACCGAGATCCGCGCCGAACACCCTTGGTTGCGCGAGGGCTCGGTCACCGTGCAGCAGCAAGCCTTGCGCGACTTCGCCCAAGCCGTGCGGAACTTCTTCGGCGGCACGCACGGCAAGCCGACGTGGCGCCGCGCGGCGGCTCACCAGGGTTTCCGGCAGGTTGCCGTCCGGCCCGAACACGTGCGCAAGCTCAACCGGCGCCGGGGCGCGGCGTGGATCCCCAAGGTGGGCTGGGTCCGCTTCCACTGGTCGCGGCGCCCGCCCGCGGCCGCCAAGTCCTACCGGGTCACCCGCGACGGCGCCGGCCGGTGGCACATCGCGTTCGCCGCCGTTCCCGCGGCGATACCGGCGCCCGGCGATGGCGGGGTGGTCGGCATCGACCGCGGTGTGGCGGTGTCCGCCGCGTTGTCGACCGGCGAGCTCCTGCGCTGCCCCGGCCTGTCCCGCGTGGAGCGGACACGCGCTCGCCGGTTGCGGCGCCGGCTCGCCCGGGCCACCCGTGGGTCGCACCGGCACGCCCGGCTGGTGGGTGCGATCGCCCGGCTCACGGGTCGTGAGTCCGCCCGCCGGAAGGACTGGGTGGAAAAGGTGACGACGCGGCTCGCCCGCGAATTCGACCTGATCCGGGTCGAAGACCTGCGCATCGCCGACATGACCAGGTCGGCGAGGGGCAATGCCGGCTCGCCGGGACGGCAGGTGCGTCAGAAATCCGGTCTGAACCGGGCGATCCTGGCCCAAGGATGGGGTCTGCTCGTCTCGCGCCTGGCGGACAAGGCGCCTGGCCGGGTCGAAAAGGTCCCCGCCGCGTTCACGTCGCAGCGCTGCTCGGCCTGCGGGCACGTGGCGCCGGAATCCCGCGAGAGCCAAGCGGTGTTCCGGTGCGTCGCCTGCGGGTACCACGACAACGCCGACGTGAACGCGGCCCGTAACATCGCCGCCGGACGGGCGGTGGCTGCGCGGGGAGGCGGGACAGCGGTCCGGCCGGTGAACCGCGAACCTCGGCGGCCGGTCCCCGCGGCCGGCGGCCGGAATCCCCCGGTCGGCTGACTGCGGGGAGGACGTCAATGTTCCTCCAGGTACCGGTGTACCAGCGTCACGGCCATCGCGCCCTCGCCGACCGCGGAGGCCACCCGCTTGACCGACTGGGATCGCACGTCGCCGGCCACGAACACGCCGGGGATGGACGACTCGAGGTAGTGGGGATCACGGTCGAGGGTCCAGCCGGGCGGGCGCTGGCCGGCGGTCAGCAGGTCCGGGCCGGTGCGGACGAAGCCGTGGTCGTCGCGGTGGATCGCGTCGCCGAGCCAGTCGGTGCGGGGCGCCGCGCCGATGAAGATGAACAGGTGGCCGGAGTCGACGACCTCGGTGACGCCGTTCTCGCACAGCGTCAGCCGCTCCAGGTGGCCGTCGCCGTGGGCCTGCTTGACCGTCGTGTGCGTGCGGACGTGGATGTTCTCGATGCCGGCGATCTGCTCGATCAGGTAGTGCGACATCGACGCCTCCAGCGAGGCGCCGCGCACCAGGATCGTGACGTCGCTGGCGTGCCGGGAGAAGAACACCGCGGCCTGGCCCGCCGAGTTGGCGCCGCCGACGATGTAGACGTGCTCGCCCTTGCACTCGGGTGCCTCGGTCGCGGCCGAGCCGTAGTAGACGCCGCGGCCGGTGAGCTCCTCGATGCCGTCGGCCTCCAGCGCGCGGTAGTTGACGCCGCTGGCGAGGATCACCGAATGCGCGGCGATCTCGCTGCCGTCGCCGAACGTGATCACCCGCTGCGAACCCCGCGCTTCCAGGCCCACGACGTCGCGGGCGGTCAGCACCTCGGCGCCGAACTTCTGCGCCTGGCGCCGCGCCCGGTCGGTCAGCTGCGCGCCGGAGACGCCGTCGGGGAAGCCGAGGTAGTTCTCGATGCGCGAGCTCGTGCCCGCCTGGCCGCCGGTGGCCTTCTTCTCGACGAGCACCGTGCGCAGGCCCTCGGAAGCGCCGTACACCGCGGCGCCGAGGCCGGCCGGGCCGCCGCCGATCACCACGAGGTCGTAGAACTCCTGCGCCGGGCGGGTCGACAAACCGACCGCGTCGGCGATCTCGCCGCCGGTCGGGTTCTTGAGAACGGTGCCGTCCGGCGTGACGACCACCGGGATGTCGGTCTCGGTGGCCTCCGCGGCCTGCAGGATCCGGCCGCCCTCGTCGTCGTCGACCGAGTACCAGCGGTACGGGACGGCGTTGCGCGCGAGGAAGTCCCGCAGGTGGAACGACGGCGAGTTGTACCGGTGGCCGATCAGCTTGACCTCTTCGACCGGCCTGTCGCCGACCGCGCGCCACGTCTCGACCAGCGCGTCGATCACCGGGTAGAGCTTCTCCTCCGGCGGGTCCCACGGCTTGAGCAGGTAGTGGTCGACGTCGACGACGTTGATCGCCTGGATCGCGGCGTCGGTGTCGGCGTAGGCGGTCAACAGGGCCCGGCGGGCGTGCGGGAACAGGTCCATCGCCTTCTCGAGGAAGGCGATCCCGTCCATCTGCGGCATCCGGTAGTCGGCGAGGATCGCCGCGACGGCGTCGCCACGCAGCTTGATCTCGCGCAGCGCGTCGAGGGCGTCCGGGCCGGAGTCGGCGCGGATGACGCGGTAGTCCTTGCCGTAGCGGCGCCGCAGGTCACGGGCGACCGAGCGGGACACGGCGGGATCGTCGTCGACGGTCATCAGGATCGGCTGGCTCACGCCTTGCAGCCTACGGCGCCCCGCCGCCGGCTGGGGAGGACCGCCGTTTCGGCACCTGGACCCGCTCCAGGTCCGCGGCCACGACGATCTCGCCGTCGAACTCGGCTTTCGCTTCGGCCAGGAACCGCTCCGGCTCGGGGTAGCGCTGCGAGAAGTGGGTCAGCACGAGCTGCCGGACCCCGGACTCGGCGGCGACGCGGGCGGCCTGCTGCGCGGTCAGGTGCCCGAAGTCACGGGCGAGGTCGGTGTCCTCGGCGAGGAACGTCGACTCGATCACGAGCGTGTCGGCGTTCTCGGCGAGCGCGTACACGCCGTCGCAGAGCCGGGTGTCCATCACGAACGCGAACCGCTGGCCTGGCCGGGGCGTGCTGACGTCGGTCAGCTCGACGCCGTTCAGGTGGCCTTCGCGCTGGAGCCGGCCGACGTCGGGGCCTTCGATGCCGCGTTCCTTCAGCTTCCCCGGCAGCATGGTCCGGCCGTCGGGCTCGGTCAGGCGGTAGCCGAACGCCTCGACGGGGTGGCTCAGGCGCCGCGCCTCCAGGGTGAACTTCCCGGTGGCGATCGGACCGTCGCCGTCGATGGGGTGTTCCCGCAGGTCGGCCTGCTCGTAGAACGACGTCGCGTGGCGCAGGCGTTCGAAGTAGTGCGCGCCGGACGCCGGGAAGTGGGCGTGGACGGGGTGCTGCACCTTGTCGAGGGACAGCCGCTGGATCACCCCGGGCAGGCCGAGGCTGTGGTCGCCGTGGAAGTGCGTGACGCAGATCCGCGTGACGTCGGTGGCGGCCACGCCCGCCCGGAGCATCTGGCGCTGGGTGCCTTCGCCGGGGTCGAAGAGGATGCCCTCGCCGTCCCAGCGCAGGAGGTAGCCGTTCTGGTTGCGCAGGCGCGTGGGCACCTGGCTCGCGGTGCCCAGCACCACCAGTTCGCGGGTCGACACCCCCGCGACGCTACTCAGCCGGCGAGCTTCCGGAGCCGGAACGCCAGAACCAGGAGCACGATCCCGTAGATCAGCGCGTAGATGCCGACGAGGAGCGCGATGCCGTACGCGCCGGCGATCGGGTTGATCACGATGAGGATCCCGGCGAGCACGGAGATCGCGCCGGCCAGGATGAGGAAGGCCTCGCCCTGGATCTGCTTGCGCAGGCGGATCGCCGCGGCGATCTCGGCGACGCCGGTGATGATCGCCCAGAACCCGACCAGCAGGGCGAGCAGCAGGACGGTGATGCCGGGCCAGACCAGGACGAGGATCCCGGCGACGACGCCGAGCACGCCCAGGATCCCGTAGGCGGCGCGGTGCCCGGCGTCACCCGGGCGGAAGGCCTGCATGAGGCCGCCGACGCCGTCGATGATCGCGTACACACGCCGTAGAGGATCGCCAGGACGAGCACGGTGGCGCCCGGCCAGATCAGCGCGAAGAGCCCGAAGAGCACGGCGAACGCACCGCGGACGGCCACCAGCGGCCAGGCTTTGCGGGGTTCGACGACGGAGAACGCTGCGAAGGAGGTCATCTGCCGCTCCCGGATCGAAGGGAGCACCCAGTATCGCGACGACCACCCGCCGACGGCGCCCCGAGCAACCCGTTCGGGGGTATCCACTGTGGACTTGAAGGACCGGCGTGCGCCGCGGCCGCCACCACGGCGCACGCCGGTTGCTCAGGGGTAGCTCACCAGGTTGACGGCTTTGGTCCCGCTCGGGGTCGCCGGCCCGGTGGTGTTGATGACGTGCGTGATCGTGCCCTGGTAGTTGAGCGACACGGTCACCATGTCGTGGAACCGGACACCGGCTGTGTTCGGCGCCTCGTACGCGTGCGCGCTGGCCACGGACGGGTTGCTGCTGAAGTAGCAGTAGCTGCCCAGGCCCCACGCTTCGTGACTGGTGACGTTCGGGCTCACCTTGTACGCGGAGAAGCCCGGCGTGGACCCGTTCATCCAGCTCGCCTGGTCCGGCACGTCGTAGGGCATCTCGTTCTGGAAGAAGTACGTCCGGCCGCCGTTGCCGTTCCAGACGACCTGCGTCTTCTGGTAGTGCTCGACGAACAGGCCGTACATCGTCACGTCGTTGCCGTTGACGGTGAGCCCGGTGTCGGCGGTGTTGGTGGTCCAGCCGACGTACTCGTCGCGTTCGGCGTGGTCGGCGCGCCAGATCCACATGTGGTCGCCGATCACGTTGCTGCTGTTGACGACCAGGCTGTTCGTCGCCTTGCCGACGGCGGCGCCACCGATCCGGAAGAACACGTCGTGCAGCGACGTCGGGTCGGCCGCGTGGTTCGCGCTCGAGCCGGCCGGGCCGACCTGCATGAGCGTGGCCGAGTTCGTCGTCCCGGCGTCGATCAGCAGGCCGGCGAGCTTGACGCCGTCGACGTCGTCCACGGTCATCGCGGTGATGCCGTTGTCCGGGACCAGCGTGGCGATGCCGAGCCCGAGCACGACGGTGTCCGGCCGGGTGACCCGAAGCGTCTGGTTGAGGTGGTAGACCCCGGGCGTGACCAGCAGGTTCTTACCGGCGGCGAGCGCGGCGTTCATGTCCGCCGCGGTGGCGCCGGGCTTCGCGATGTAGAACTGGTCGATCGAGATCGACGTACCCGGCGCGGCGCCGCCGGCCCAGGTCGTGCCGGACGCGTTGGTCTTCACGCCGGGGACGAACACCTGGTACTTGCCCGCGCCGTCGAGGTAGAGGAACGGCTTCTCGCGCACGACCGGCGTCTGGGCGACCGTGGTGTAGGGCGGCGTCGGGAAGGAGTTGGCGGGCGCGCCCTGGACGCCCGCGAAGACCATGTTCCAGTTCGAGCCGTTCCAGCTGCCGAACTGCGAGTTGCGGGAGATCCACTGCTGCTGCGAGCCGGAGCGGACCTGGCCGTCGATCTTGCTGTCGGAGATCCAGCCGCCGCTGGCCCAGCCGCCGTCGTCGAGCTGCAGGTCACCGCGGACGTGCATGCGGCGGTACGGCGCGGCCTGGCTGACCGCCCACCGGTCGGCGCCGCCGGTCGGCGTCACGGACAGGTTTTCCGCGCCCCGCCAGAAGTTCTGGGTGGCGTTCTGCGGCGGGAACCAGTCGGCCTCGACGTGCACGGCACCGTTGATGTTGACCGCGTCGGGGCTCAGCCCGAGGCCGAGGACCTGCGTGTAGAAGCCGACGTTGACGTCGTTGGCGTAGGTGCCCGGCTTGAACATCACGGCGTAGCGCTGGCTGCCGAACTGGTTGCGTTCCTGCTGGCTGAAGATGCTGTTCAGCCGGCTTTGGATGGTCGCGGCCGGCATCGACGGGTCGAAGATCACGACGTTCGGCCCGAAGTCCGGCTGGCCCGGCTGGCTGGTGTTCACGGGGGTCAGCATGAAGGACTGCGCGGCGGTGCCGTTGCAGGCGTACTGCTGGAGCTGGACGGAGTCCGCGGTCGAGGCACCGGGGACGTCGAGGCACTTGCCGCTGTTGCGGCTGACGAAGTGGTACCGGCCGCTGCCTTCGTCGACGGCCTGCCACTGCTGGTTGGCCCCGTTCGAGTAGGACCACAGCTGGACGAGCCCCCCATCGGCGGTCGAGACGTCGGTGACATCCCAGGCGGCGGCCGGGTTGGTGCGGGCGTTCACCCGGAAGTAGCCGTCCCCGGTCGACTGGAACTGCCACTGCTGCGAGGCGGTCTGGTTGCAGGTGTACTGCTGCACGACGGTCCCGTTGGCAGTGCCGGCGGCCCGCGCGTCCACGCACTTCCCGCTGTTGGCGGCGGTCACGGTGTACCAGCCGTCGGGCGTGATGGCAGCATCGGCCGGTCTGGCGACCACCACGCTCCCGACCAGGACCAACGCCGCACCGAGCAGCGTCGTCACCCTCTTCATGCGAAACCTCCTCTGCCGCGTTTCGCGGCGTCCATCGAGCAGGAAACGGCAGAGGCGTGCCCGGTCTGGGTAGACGCGGCGTAACGGGCGGGGACCTCGGCGTCACAACCGCGCAAAATGTAACGGCGGCCACACCGGGAGTCAATACACGACTAAAAATAAGGTGTGAAAGTGCAGGTCAGCGGGTTGGGGTGGGTGTGGGGACCCCCGTGCTGGGGTCGTACTGGGGGTCGTGTACGGTACTCACATACGAGATGCGGAGTTCACCTTCGCCTCGGGGCTATGGCGCAGCTGGTAGCGCACCTCACTGGCAGTGAGGGGGTCAGGGGTTCGAGTCCCCTTAGCTCCACATCGTAAAGAGCCCCTCCGTTTCAGCCTCGTTGGCTGGTCGGAGGGGTTTTTCGCGTTCCCGGTTCGATCATCGGTGATCGGCTTGCGGCGTGATTTGTGCTCGTGGGGGCGTTCCCGCTGCTCCCCGGCTTGCTCGGCGAGTGACCCCCACCGTGGCGAAGAGGGGGACAACCGGAGCCGCCCGCCCACCGTCGGCCACACTCGGTGACGGCGTCGGCGGCAGTGGTGCCGCCATGCGCCAGCGGCGCTCGAGGTCATCGAGCAGGCGCTGGTCGACCTCCGGGGCGACGTGGGAGTAGGTCTCGATGACCCGGTTGTCCAGGCGGTGACCGAGCCGGCGGGCCTGGGCGATCTCCGGTGCGCAGGTCTTGTGACTGTGCCGCAGCCCGTGGCAGGTCAACCCCGGTCGAACCGCCGCACAGCCCGCCTTCGCTCCGGCCGTGTCGCTGCCGTCGACCGCGGGACGGAAACCCGCCGCACGAACGTCGAGCGCCACAACCACGTCCCGGTCGGCGTGGTGAACACGAACTCGTACCGGTGCCGCGCGAGGTGTTCGCTCAGCAGCACGACCAGGAACGGCGGCAGCGCGATCGTCCGGGCCGAAGCCCGGGTCTTCGGCGGCCCCAGCCACCGCATCGACCCCGACTCATGCGATCCGCACCGTCTGCTCCGGTGTCGCCCAGATCCGCTCCGGTACCGCCCGTCGCGACCGCCGGCCACGACGCCTCCGCCTCCGCACCGGATTGAACGGAATCAGCCGCTCATCGGCCGCATCGGTCAGCAGCATCGACAACAGGTTGATCTGCGAGCTCCCCGTCGACGGGGCGTACCCGTCCCGCTCCAGCTCTCGGACCCATTCGGTCACACCCAGCGCCGTGATCGCACCCAACGGCAGGTCCCCGAACTTCGGCAGGATGTGACGCCGCAACCGACTCCGGTAGCTCTCGATCGTCCGCGGATCCAGATCCAGCGACCGGAACCACCGCGCCACCCACTCGACCACCGTCATCGCGCTGTCCGCCGGATCGATCCACACCCGCCGACGTCGATCCACCTCCAACCCCGCCGCGTAAGCAGCAGCGTCACGCCGCGAGTCAAATCCGGACACCGACCGAACGCCGAACCGTTGCCGCCGATACCTCACGCGCCACGACCTGCTGCCGCACTGCTCCACCCACGCCACAACAACCTCCCACACCCAAAGAAGCGTTGACCCACAGGCGCAGTTCCCCGTCGCCGACATCGCCAACGAGCGTCCTCAACAACGAGGCGGGCAAACGACTGCCACCCAGGACGCGCAGGTCCGACCGAACGGTTGTACGCACTCTCGTGCCGAAGAGCGGGCTGAGAAGCGTGAGGTGCCGATCAACGACATTTGAGGCGGCTCGTTCAGTCCGCTACCGGCAACCTCGCCAGCTGCTTCTTCGCGTAAGAGTTTCCGCTGTTCACTGCCCGGCGCAGGAGTTCTTGGGCTTCGGACTCGCTGCCCTCTGCCATTTTCACCTCGGCGAGTCTCACCAGAGCCCAGTGATCGCCCCCTTCCGCAAGGCTCCTCAGAATGAGCTCGGACCCAGCCGAATCGCCACGCTCCAGTCGAGCTTTGGCCACCTCGTACCATGCGGATTTATCTGATTTCAGAGCAGACGCTCGCGCGTATTGCCCGGCAAGCCGCTCGGCCCCTGCGCAGTCGCCAGCACGTTCCGAAAGGACAGCAAGCTTAACCAGCGCATAGGGCTGCCCATCCTTTAACAGTCGTCGATAGATCCTGCGCGCACGCCGTCTTCGTCCCTGCTTCTCGCGAAGTTCGCCCAGCTCCATCAAGGCCCAAACGGATCCACCATGGAAAGCTCGCCACAGCAGACCTGCGCCGCGACGCTCGTTTCCGTGTTCCAAGTGTATTTGGCCGGCAACACGCAATGCGTTCGGATGCCCGATCCTCTCCGCCAAGTCGCAGTAGGCCAGAGTCAGGCTCGGTTCCTCGGATGTACTGGCAATGATGATCATCTCGGTGATCGCGTCACGGAACCCGAGCTTCATGGCGTGCCGCATCACGGCAAATGCCCGATCCTTGTCCGACGACACGTAGGTCCAGGCCAGACCGGTGAGCGCCTCCTCGTTACCATGCAGGAAGGACCTCGTGGCAAGTTGCAGAGCGAGATGATGCTCATCTTGACCGGCGAGCTCCCTAGCCTGGTACTCGACAGCTCTCGCCCCGCCGAGAGCGAGAGCCTGCTCGTACAGCTGGCCCGCGTGCTCGGACTGCCCCAAGCGCGTTTCGATCGACGCCAGCCCGACGAGGGCGTGCGGGTTCTCTCCGTCGTCGGCCAAGGTGTACCACGCCTTGGCGGTGTCCCATTCGCCCTGATCTTCATGCCAGGTACCCATGACGACCTGGGACCAAGCGTCGCCGTTCTCGGCCGCCAGCCTCCGGTAGGGCAGTGCGGCTTCGCGACCTTCAGCCTCGCTGACCAAAGAAGCAAAGCCAGCGGTTCCTGCTGCGACGCCCTGCGCGGCAGCACTTCGTGCCAGTCGATGGGCGAGATCCGTCCGGTTGCGGATGTAGGCCGCTCTGGCGAGCGCCGCCTGATCGTCGCCCCCCACGTCGTCGCGCAGTGCGGCACGCCAGAACGCATCCGGCGGACAGACCTCCAACCGTGTCCGCTTGCCATATTGCTCGAGGTAGTCGACCAGCCGATAGCCGTTCGTCGGCTGTGCCGCTGAACTCTGCCTGACCCGTGACAAGGGCCCTCGTGCACCTCGGCACAACGGCAGCAAGTAGCCGACAGCGCTGTCGAACCAGTCATCCGGCAGGCTGTCCCGCTGCAATTCGGTCAAGTAGGCAAGCGCAGCGTCTTTCAGAAAACCCGGCGGCAGCGCTGATTGCCAGCCGAGCCGACGAGCATCCATCGCCGCATGCACGACCGCCTGCGCCGCCGGCGGCGCAGTGAGATAGCGCTCGACCTGAGCCGGGCCACCCGCCAGGTATTGGGTGACATGGCCCTCCTCGGCGTTGGCTTCAGCCTCCGCGAGTCGCGGGTCACTTTTCGCCGTCTCGGCAAGTGTCCGTAGCTCGACCTCGGTGAAGGTCTCCGGCACCGGAATGAAGTGCCCGGTGACGAGTTTGCGCACCTGCGGCCGGGTGTCGTCCGCAGTCTCCGCCGGAGCGAGCCGGAGGCGGTACTCGTGCCACAGCGTGCCCAGCACCAGGACCGGAGCACGGTGCGGATCCTGGATCGCCGCGATGAGCCCCGAGCCAATGGCTTCGTCGCGCTGCATATCGTCGGTATACAGGTACCGATGCAACTCGTTGAGCCACAGCACCGTGTGCGGGCCGACGACGGGGAGCTCCGCCACCAGCTCATCCGGGGATTTCGGGTGCCACAAACGCCAATTCTCGGGCAGCCGCCGAACCTGCTCCCACGCCGAGCGCGTCTTGCCGGTCGAAGAATTGCCCAGCAGCACGACAAGGCCACTCTCACCGGCCAGCGCCCGATCGACGACCTTTTCGAAGTCACCGTCGTGCTGACGCCGGACATACATCGGCAACTGCGGCAACCCGCGCACCGAGCCGGGAGCGCTGATCGCCTCGTGAACCTCCAGCGCGTAAGGATCCCGGATCTCCGGCACCGGTAGACCCAGCGCAACCCGGACGTCAGGCACTGGATTCCTCGGCGCCGCGCAACGCAGCAACTCCGGTGCCGCCGTGGCATCGAACACTTGAAGCTGCTTGTCCACCGTAACGGTCCGCGACTTGCGCCGCAGCGGATCGGCGAATTCCGCCCGGACGTCGACCCACCACGCTTCGTTCTGTTCAGGATGCGAAAGCACGAGAATCACGGGGGCATTTCCCCGCAACCAGTAACCGAGGTCGCGTTCGTCGCAGGTGTACCGGAACGATGTTTCGGTCTCAGCAGTGAACGGCCGCGTACTGGCCTTGCTCTGGACGAGCAGCACCAGGTTGAGCACCTCCGCGCTCGACGGGTCGACGAGGTCGATGTGACCGTCGATCCCGTGGTCAACCCGACGCGGGTGGAAGAGGAAGCCCATCTTGGTCACCCGGGCGTGGATCAACGCAATACCGGCTTCGCCGATGAGCGTCTGGCGGCTGACCTTCTTGCCCTGAGACACCACCCAGTCATCCTTACCGCTGATGGAAAGCCCGGCGAGACCAGCGTAGCGGTCAGCTGAAGCCGATCAGCGTGATGATAGTCAGCGTGGTGCCCCCGGCGGGGCCGCGCAAGGCGGGAACCCGGGCCGGCCTGCGAATTTCGGTGGGGCAGCCGGTAATCGAAGGCAGGTCTGACTCTCGTCACCTAGGGCATACATCGGATGGCCCCACAGCGGTCACCCAAACGGGGAACGTGAGCCAGCATCCCTGTCATGCCACATAGCATGCGCCCGGGTGAGCTACCCTCAGCAGCGGCCACCTCGACTTGGGGCGGGCTGGTTAGCCAAGGTTGCTCATGACGCTGGTCAGGCCGCACGACGCGGTCCGGGCTGGTCCTGATCGGCTGCATCCAATCCCACGTCTCTTCCTGGATACGCCAGATGTTCGGCATGCGCGCGGCGCAGTTCTCACTAATTTCATTGGGGCACAGCTGAGGCAAACCCCCTGTCACAACTGCACTCAACAACACACAGTTGCAAGCAACGGCGATCAAGCGCATGATCTGACTAGGCCATTCTCTATCGCCACAGGTCAGGACCATGATCGACCCACACTGGCAGTGAGGGGGTCAGGGGTTCGAGTCCCCTAGCTCCACTCTCTCGCAGAGCCCCTTCGATCATGCCGTTCCGGCAGTTCGGAGGGGTTTCTTTGTGTCTGGGATCGATCTTGGGTGAACCGTGGCGCGTGGGTGCGGTTCGGGTCCTGCAACTGACAAGCAGCTGACACTTCGGTCGGCTGCGTCGTCGACACGGTTGAGAACCGCGACGACACGGGGAGCCCCGATTTCATGGACACGAGCCCTGCCGCTGCTCACGCACCCGACGAGAGCGATACCCGCCACCAGCTGGTCATCGGCCAGCAAGATCGGCTGATCAACCTCGCCTACCGCATGCTCGGCTCCCTCGCCGACGCCAAGGACGCCGTTCAGGAGGGCTATACGCGCTGGTACGCGCTCGCGCCGGAGCAACGTGACGCCGTCAAGGCTCCGGGGGCGTGGCTGAACACCGTGGTCAGCCGGATTTGCCTGGACGTGCTCGGGTCGGCGCGGGTGCGTCGCGAACAGTACGTCGGGCAGTGGCTTCCTGAACCGCTGCCCGACAGCGCGGAGTGGCCCGGACCTGGTGCCGACCCGGCGGAGCGGATCACCCTCGACGAGTCGATCGACATGGCGTTCCTCGTCGTCCTCGACTCGATGACCCCGGCCGAACGGGTCAGCTTTCTCCTGCACGACGTGTTCCGCTACAAGTTCTCCGAGATCGCGGACATCGTTGGGCGCACCCCTGCGGCTTGTCGTGAGCTCGCGTCGTCCGCCCGGCGGCGCATCCGTCAGGCCCGCCCGGCCGCGTCGCCGCCCGACTTGCGCTCGGCTGTGGTCGGCGCCTTCAAGCGGGCCTGGCAGGCCAAGGATGTCGCTTCGCTCGTCGAGCTGCTCGACCCGTCGGCGACCGCGATCGCCGACGGCGGCGGTCACGTCGCCGCGTCGCTCGCGCCGGTGGAGGGCGGGGCCGAGATCGCTCGCTTCCTCGTCGGCCTCGCCGAGCGGGCCGGGGCCCTGGACCTGCTCGAACGCACCGTCAACGGTCAGCCGGGCCTGGTGGCGACCGACGGCGGCGGGACAACCGCGGTCTACGCCTTCGACATCGTCGACGGCCGCATCAAGCGGTTGTGGGTCGTGCGCAATCCCGAAAAGCTCCACATCTGGCCGAAACACTGAACATCCCTGACGTTCCGACGCGCCGAATCGTCGAAGGCGTGGAACACCTCGACCTGAACTTGGAGACAGCCATGGACCACGCACCCCGCTTCGCACTGCACCTCGTCGTCGACGACGTCGACGAAAGCATCACCTGGTACCAGGAAGGGCTGGGCGCCGAGGTGACCCGTCTGCTCCGCCTGCCGGACCAGTCGATCCTCATCGCCGACCTCGACGTGCACGGACTGCCGGTCGCCATCGCCGCGCCCGTGCTCGGCACCACGCTGGCGAGCCCGGCGGCGACGGGCACCTCGGTCGGTGCCTACCGGCTGACGGTCGATGACGCCGACGCCGCGGTGCAGCGGGCGTTGGCCGCCGGCGCGACACTGCATTCCGCCGTGCGTGATGCGTTCTGGGGTGTGCGCACCGGCGAGGTCCTCGACCCCTCCGGCCATCGTTGGGGCTTCGACCAGCACCTGCGTGAGGTTGCGGTCGACGAGATCGAACGCAACCTGGCCGGGCTCACCGGCGGCTCCTGAGGGAGCACGCACCATTCGGTGACGCGCCTCGCCGCCGAGCAGCGGGTCAGCTCTTGAGGCGGGGGAAGAGGTTCTCGGAGTTGCCTCGGTCGATCGCGGCCCGCAGCTTGGCGTCCAGCGGGTACTTCTCGTACGTCTTGTTCAAGAAGGTCACCGCGGGCGCGGGCGCGAACGGGAAGTCGCTGCCGTAGGTGATGTGGTCCGGGTCGGCCACTTCGAGCAGGCTGGGCAGGGCCGCGGGGGACGCGGAAAGCGCGATGTCGTAGTAGAACTGGCGCAGCACGGCGAGCTGCTTGGGCACCTGATGCTTCTGGTCCAGCAGCGCCCACGCCTGCTGCGCCTTGTTCTTCGTGCTCATCATCGTCAGCAGGATCCGGTAGGAGATGTAGGGCACGAACCCGCCCGCGTGCGCGAGGATGAACTTGATCCCCGGGTACTTCGCCATCGCGCCCGACAGGATCAGGCTGATCGCCGTGCGGGTGGTGTCGAGCAGGAAGTCCGCGGTGAACGTCGGGATGCCGGGCACCTCCGGGGCGGGCAGCTCGCCGGGGTGGACGAACACCGCGGCCTGCCGGTCGTGCAGGAACCGCAGCAGCGGGTCGAAGCCGGGGTCGCCGAGGTAGCGGCCGTCGTTGTTGGCCAGCAGCACGATGCCGTCGGCGTGCAGGACGTCCAGGGCGTACTCGGCTTCGGCGAGCGCGCCTTCGACGTCGGGCAGCGTCAGCGTGGCGAAGAACCCGAAGCGGTCCGGGCGGTCCGCGACCACCGCGGCGGTGTACTCGTTGACGTCACGGGCCCAGCGGCGAGCCTCGGCGACGTCGCCGAAGTAGACCCCCGGCGTGGACAGCGACAGGATGCCGGTGCGGATCCCGCGGCCGTCCATGAACTTCAGCGCGGCCGACGGGGACCACGCGGGCAGGTCGACCCCGCCGGGCCGGATGCCCTTCTCGTGCATCCACTTCGCGTAGTCCGGCGGGACCAGGTGCTGGTGGGTGTCGATGCGGTGGGCACGGCTCATCGGAGCGGTCCTCTCGGATCAGACGGTGGCGAGCGGGTGCGCGCGGCGCAGCCGGATGCTCTTCGCGGACAGGTAGCGGCGGCGGTCGGTGATCAGGATCGAGACGAGGGTGCCGACCACCAGCCACGCGGCGAGCTGGGCGACCCCGGTCGTCAGGCCGGTGCCGTCGGTGGCCGCGGCGCGCAGGGCCAGGACCGCGCCGTGGGTCGGGAGGTAGTCCGCGAGGGCGTACAGCGGTCCGGGGAGCGTCGAGACGACGCCGGTCGCGCCCGCCAGGACCAGTATCGCGAGGGACGCGATCCGGCCGGCGCGGCCGAAGAGCGCCGTGGCGGCCTGGTTGAGGGCGACGAACGCCGACGCGGCCAGCAGCGCGATCAGCAGGAAGCCGATGGTGCCGGCGAAGCCGAGTTTCAGGACCGGGACGGCGATCGCGGTGATGGCGAGCGCGGCCAGTGCGGCCGCCGTGGCGCCGGGGATGGCGGCGCGCAGGATGATCCGCCAGGTCGGCTCGCGCGCGGTCAGGACGCCGTCCGGCACGGCCCGCGTGACGATGTAGGTGGCCAGTGCCAGCGCCCAGAGCGCGAGCGCGGCGAACAGCGTGAGGGCCAGGGTGCCGATCGGCGTGCCGTCCGTCGTGGCCGTACTGGGATCCGCGGCGACGGTCTTGAGGTGCGCGCGTTCGGCGTCGGTGTAGCTGGGCACCTGGTCACGGCCCTGGTCGAGCTGTGTGGCGAGTTCCCGGGCGCCGTCGGCGGTCTTCTTGGTCCCGTCCTTGAGCTGTCCGGCGCCGGAGGCGAGCTTCTGCGCGCCGGAGTTCGCCTGCCGGACGCCGGTGTCGAGCTGCCGCGCGCCGTCGGCGGCCGAAGCGATGCCGGCGGCCAGCTCCGTGGACTTCGTGGCGAGCTGGGCGTTGCCGTCGGCGACCTTGCGGGCCCCGGTCGCCAGCGCTTGGACGGCGTCGCGGGCCTTGACGGCGTTGGCGCGGACGGCGGCCTTGACGCCGTCGATCTTTCCCGCGTCGGTCGTGAACCGGTCCGCGGTCTCGCTCAGCCGGCCGCAGAACGCCGGTGTGCCGGTGCATTCGTCGGCGAGCTGCCGGAACTGCTTCGCCGCGCTGCTCGCTGACGGGACGGCGTCGAGCGCGGCGATGATCCGGTTGGCGAGCGGCACCACGACGCCGGCGAGCTGTTCGTTGCCGTCGGCGACCTGGTCGGCGCCGTCGGCCAGCTGCCGGGTCAACGCGGGCAGCCGCGCGGTGTCGCGCTCGGCCTGGGTGAGCCCGGACGCCAGCTTGCCGGAGCCGCTGGCGAGCTGGGCGGTTCCGGCGGCGAGCTGGTCGGCGCCGGTGCGCAGCTGCCCGGCGGCGTCGTCCAGCTGACGGTTTCCGTCGGCGAGCTGCGCCGCGCCGTCCGCGGCCTGGCCGACTTTCTGGTGCAGGGTCGTGAACCCGACGTAGACGTTGTCCAAATAGGTCTGCACGACCTGCTGGTTCAGCGTCCGTTGCGTGGCCTGGGCGATGTGGTCGGCGAGGCCGGGATCGCTGACCCCGGCGGCGTCGGACGTCCGCACCCGCACCTGCGCCTGGCGCGCCTCGAGCGGTTTGGCGGTGGCGCTGGAGGTGGCGCGTGCCGAGAAGTCCTTCGGGATCGTCACCGTGGCCGCGTAGCTGCCGTCGGCGAGGCCGGCCGCGGCGTCGTCGGCGTCGGTGAGCACCCAGTCGTAGGCCGAATCTTCGCTGTGGGTCAGGTATCCCGCGAGCTGGCGGCCGAGCGGGATGGTCCGGCCGTTGACCTGGGCGGGCTCGTCGGTGTTGACCACGGCGGCCTTCGCGGTGCCGTGGTTGGCGTCGGGTGCCCAGAACGCCCAGGTGAGCAGACCCATGATGATGAGCGGCACGGCGATCAGGCCGGTCCAGGTGCGCCAGGTCAGCGGCCCGGAGGCGAGGGCGCGGGCGGAGTCGGCGAACGGCTTGAGCATCAGGAGACCTCGGCGGGCTGGACGGCGGTGAGGGCGTGCAGGTGCGCGGCCGCGGGCAGCAGGTCCCGGACGCGCTCGGGGTCCTGGCAGGTCAGCACGAACGTCGTGGCGCCCCGCTCGGCGATGAGACGGCGGACGTGGTCGCGGACGTCCGCGCGCAGCACGAGGTCGATGTCGTCGACCACGACGAGCCCGGCGTCCCGGTCGAGGGCGATCTGCCGGGCCGGGTCCCGCGTGTCGCGGCACGGGATGACGGCGACCTCGCGGCGCAGCGCGTGGGTGTGCTGGGGCAGCACCCGGCCGAGCACCTTCAGGTCGCCGGTGAACTTGGTGACCCGGCCGGCGAGCGTGTACGCCAGCGCGGTCTTGCCGCAGGCCCCCGTGCCGTGCAGCACCAGCACGCCGCCGCGGGGCACGCGCAGCTCGGTGTCGCGGTAGACCGGGTGGCCGCGGTCGTCCTCGAGGCGCAGGTCGCGGGCGCTGATCGCCTCGTCGGTGCCGGGCCAGTCCGCGAGCCGCAGTTCGTGCACGAGCGCGTCGCCCTCGGCGTCGAACACCGGCAGCACCCGGTCCAGCTTCGGCGGGAGCCCCCAAGCGCGGCGGCCGAGCAGCGCCAGCACCGCGGGCACCAGGGTCATGCGCACGATGAAGGCGTCGATGAAGACCCCTACCGCGAGACTGAACGCGATGGGCTTGATGGTGGCGCTGCCTTCGGGGACGAACGCGGCGAAGACCGCGAACATGATCACCGCGGCCGCGACCACCACGCGCGAGGCGGAGATGAACCCGGATTCGATCGCGTGGTGCGGGTCGCCGTGGTGGACGTAGTCCTCGCGGATCCGCGACACGAGGAAGACCTCGTAGTCCATGGCGAGTCCGAAGAGGACACCCATCAGGATGATCGGCAGGAAGCTGATCACGCTGCCGGTGTGCGTCACGTTGAGGGCGTCCGCCAGGTGGCCTTGCACGAACACGAACGACGTCGCGCCGAAGGCCGCCGCGACCGAGAGCAGGTACCCGGCCGTCGCCTTGATCGGCACCCAGATCGAGCGGAACACCATGGCCAGCAGGATCAGCGAGAGCCCGACGACCAGGATCCCGAACGGGAGCAGCGCGCTGCCGAGCTGGGCGGAGACGTCGATGCCGACGGCGGTGATGCCGGTGACCGCGGCCTGCGTGCCGTAGGTGTCGCGGAAGTGCGGTTCCAACCCGCGCAGCCGCGCGACCAGGTCGTCGGTCTGCGCGGAGTCCGGCGCGGTCGTGGGGACGACCTGGATGATGCCGGTGTCCCCCTTGGGGTTCGGGGTGGCCAGCGGGACCGAGGCGACGCCGGGGACGTGCCGGATCTCGCCGGCGATCTTGTTCACCAGTCCGATCGGGTCGGTGCTGGTGATGATGTCGGCGGTGACGATCAGCGGGCCGTTGTAGCCGGGCCCGAAGTGCTCGCTGACGACCTCGTAGGTGTCGCGCGCGGGGCTGCCGTGCTCCTCGGTTCCGTTGTCCGGCAATGCCAGCCGCAGGCTGGTGGCCGGAATCGCGCAGACGGCCAGCCCGGCGACCACGACCAGCACCGTGACCAGTGGTGCCTTCGTCACGGCACGCACCCACCAGTGCGCGATCCGCGGCTTCCGGCGGCGCCGCTTGGGTTTCGGGGTGCGCGGCCGCGACCGCTTGCCCGCGAAGGACATCAGCGCGGGGACGAGCGTGACGGCGATCGCGACCGCCAGCGCCACGGCGACCGCGGCGGCGACGCCCATGGTGGTCAGGAACGGGATGCCCGCCACGGCCAGCCCGAGCAGGGCGATGACGACGGTGAGGCCGGCGAAGATGACCGCCGACCCGGCGGTGGCGGTGGCCCGGGCGATCGACTCTTCGACGTCGAGGCCTTCGGCCAGCTGGTCGCGGTGCCGGGACAGCAGGAACAGGGCGTAGTCGATGCCGACCGCGAGCCCGATCATCACCGCCAGCATCGGCGCGGTCGAGGAGATGGGCGTGACGAGGGTGGCGAGGAAGATCAGCCCGATGGCGACGCCGACCCCGAGGATCGCCGTGACGAGCGGCATGACCGAGGCGATCAGGGACCGGAACATCAGCACCAGGACGAGCAGCGCGATGACCAGGCCGATGCCTTCGGTGGGGCTGAGCTTCGGCACCCGGTTGGAGAAGGCATCACCGCCGGTGTAGACCTTCGCGCCGGTCTGCTTCCCGAGGTCGTCGGCGATCGTCGAGAGCCCGGTCTTGGTGGCCGGGTCGACCTGGGCGAGCTGCACCTTCAACGGCACGGCGATCAGGGCGGCCCGGTCGTCGTCCGACACCGCGCCGTCGACGTTCTCGTCGAACGGGTTCACGACGGTGGCGACCTGGTCCAGCTTCCCGATCCGCGTCACCGCCCGCGCCACCGCGGCGCGGTGCGGCGGGGTGTCGGCCTTCGCGCCGTCCGGGACGACGAGGACCAGCTGGGCCGAGGTGCCGCTGACTTCCGGGAAGACCCGGCCGAGGTGGTCCAGCGCGTCCTGCGACTCGGAGCCGGGGATGGCGAACGCGTCGTCGGTGCCGTGGTTGAACAGCAGTGCCGCACCGCCGGCCGCCGCCAGCACCACCACCCACAGCGCCAGCACGAGCACCCGGGCACGGGCGGCGGCGCGGCCCAGCCGGTAGAGGAACGACGACACGAGGACTCCTGACCAGGTTGGATACGTCGTGTATCGTAATGCAGGATGTATCCGATGCACAGTGCATCCCGTCACTCCGGCGGGTGAGGCGGGGAAAGTAAGGTGAACGACATGGCGACCACCAGCGCGGGTCTCGGCTCCCCGAAGGGCATGACCCGGCGGCGCGCGGAGACCCGGCGGCGAGTCATGGCGGCGGCCTACGAGGTGTTCACCGAGCTGGGCATCCGCGACGCCCCGGTCGAAGTGATCTGCGAACGGGCCGGCTTCACCCGCGGCGCCTTCTACTCGAACTTCGCCAGCAAGGAAGAGCTGTTCCTGGCGATCTACGAGGTGGAGATGCAGGAGCGCGCCGAGCGGCTGCGCGCCGCCGTCGAAGCGGCGGTCGACCGGGCCGCGCCCGGGTCCGTCGCCGAGGTGCTACAGGAGGCCGGCCTGCTGTTCATGGAGTCCGTCGCGGCCGACGAGACGTGGTACCTGCTCAACGCCGAGTTCCGCGCCCAGGCCATGCGGCAGCCGGAACTGCGCGCGCCGACCGCGTCCGCCGAGGCCCGGTTCCACGACGCGCTGGCGGAGATCCTGCAGCACCTGCTCGGCCGGCTGGACCTGCGACTGACGGTCGATCCGCGCAGCGCCGTGGTCACGATCGTGGCCCTCTACGAGACCATGCTCGAACGCGCGATCCTCGACGAGCTTCCGGACCGGGCCAACAGCCGGTACGTGACCGACGTGCTGCCCCGGCTGTTCACGGCGTTGATCGCGCCGTAGCGACGCGCGAAATTTGAGGAACGATCGTTCTTGACTGATCGTTCCTCAAAACACTATCGTCGTGGCATGGGCAGGCGACGGGCGTTCGACGAGGACGAGGTGGTGCGTGCCGCCGTGGAGCTGTTCGGCGGGCGCGCGTACGACGGGGTTTCCGTCGACGACCTCGTGACCCACCTCGGCCTGCACCGCAACAGCCTGTACAAGACGTTCGGCAGCAAGCGCGGCCTCTACCTGGCCGCCTTGCGCCGTCACCTCGGCGACGACGTCCGTCCGCTGGCCGAAGCGCTCGCCGCGGCTCCCGATGCCGCGACCGTGCTGCGGCTCGTCACGGCGTCCGACCTCGGGCTGCTGCTGCTCGCGGCGGTCGAACGGGCGCCGGCCGACGAGGAGGTGGCGGCCGAAGTGAGCGCGGCGCTGGCCGCCGTCGACCAGGCGATCGCCGACGCGCTCGGCATTTCCCCCGAACTCGCGGCCGCTCTCACGGCCGCCGCACTGGGCATCGTCCTGCGCGGCAACCCCGACGGGGTCGGCACCGCGCTGACCCGGCGGTTCGATCCTCTTGACTGACAAGGAAAAAACATGGCACTGGTCCACATCGACGGCGACGACCTCGTGGTCGTGATCGAAGGTCTCGACAAGCTCTGGGCGTTCAAGAGCAGCCTGACCATCCCGCTGGCCAACGTCCGCGGCGCGACCGCGGACCCCGGCATCGCCGCCGACCCCAAGGGGATCCGCGCGCCCGGCGCCCACCTGCCCGGCGTGATCACGGCGGGCACGTTCCACCTCGACGGCGAAAAGGTCTTCTGGGACGTCAAGGACTCGTCGAAAGCCGTCGTGATCGAACTCGCCGACGAGCGCTACGCCCGTCTCGTCCTCCAGGTCGACGACCCGCGCGCGACGGTCGCGCTGGTCGAGAACGCGCTGCGCTGATGCTCTCCCACCTCGCCGCGGCCGCGGTGTCCCTGGCCGCCGTGACCGCCGGCCCGGCGCCCGGCTTCGTGCCCGCCGCCGACCGCGAAATCGTCTTCACCGTCGACGGGACGGCGACCTACGGCACCCTGCACGTTCCCGCGCACCGGGCCGGGCAACGGCTGCGCGCCGCGCTGCTGCTACCCGGCAGCGGCCCCACGGACCGCGACGGAAACCAGCCGCCCCACGCGTCTCCGGACACGCTGGCGCAGGTGGCCGGCGCGCTCGGCGGCGACGGGATCGCCACGCTGCGCTTCGACAAGTACGGCACCGGCCGCACCGGGCTCGGCGCTTACCGCGACCACCCGGAAACCCTCGACTACCCGGCGTTCGTCCGCCAGGCGAAGGCCGCCTACGAGTCGTTGCGCGACCAGCCGGAAACCGACCGGCACGCGCTGCTCGTCGTCGGGCACAGCGAAGGCGCGATGACCGCGTTGCTGCTCGGCGGCACGGTCCAGCCGCGGCCAGCCGGGCTGGCATTGCTGCAACCACAGGCGATCCGCTTCCTGGACCTGGTCGCGCTGCAGCTGCACGCCCAGACCGCCGAGGCGGTCCGGCAGGGCCAGTTCACCCCGGAGCAGCAGCACGTCATCGACGCGGCGATCGACGCCGCCGTCACCGCCCTGCGCGAACAGCGGCCGGTCGACCCCACCGGCCTGCCGCCCGCCCTCGCCCAGCTCTTCGCGGCGTTCCAAGGGCCGAGCGGCCGGTTCGTGCTGAGCGACGACGCCGTCTACCCGCCGGCGACCGCCGCGGCCCTGCGTCCGGGGACCAGGGTGCTGCTGACCTGCGGCACGAACGACAGTCAGGTCCCCTGCGCCACCACGGACGCGTTGACCGCCGCCCTGCGCCGCGCGCACGCCGGCGGACCGGGCCGGGTGCCGCTGCCCGGCGTGGACCACCTGCTGCACGACGCCGATCACCCGGACGCCCTCGCCCCGGCCGTGCTCGACGCACTTCACCGGTTCGCGGATGTCGTGCCGCGGCACTCCCGTTCGTCGGGTCCATGACGACTCGACTGATCCGGAGGTTCACGATGCGATCGACGTTCCGCACGCCCGGCGGCGTCACCCTGGGGGTGGAGCACTTCGGCGACCCGGCGGCTCCGCTGGTGCTGCTCGCGGGTGGCACGACCATGCTGTCCTGGCCCGACGCGCTGTGCGCGGCGCTCGCCGGGGGCGGACGTCACGTCGTGCGCTACGACCTGCGGGATTCCGGCACGTCGACGACGGTCGACCCGGAGGCGCCGTCGTACACGCTGCGTGACCTCGCCGCCGACGCCGCCGCCCTCGCGCGCGGGCTCGACGACCGGCCGGCGCACCTGGCGGGCATCGGCGTCGGC